>NZ_JBNMHC010000290.1:0-2924 GCF_050872565.1 Butyricicoccus sp.
AGCGCCGATGCCGATGGTCGGAATGTCCAAGCTGTCTGTGATCTTCTGTGCCAGCAGTGCCGGAATGCCTTCCAGAACAACAGCAAAGGCACCTGCTTCCTGTACGCGGCGGGCATCATCCAGAATCTGCTGTGCTTCCTTCTCGCCCTTGCCCTGTACCTTAAAGCCGCCGAATGCATTGATGGACTGCGGAGTCAGACCGAGATGCGCGCAAACCGGAATGGATGCGCCGACAATTGCCTTGATCTGCTCGCATACCGAAGCGCCGCCCTCCAGCTTGACTGCCTGCGCGCGGCCTTCCTTCATCAGTCTGCCTGCATTGACAACAGCGTCATAAACAGATGCCTGATACGACATAAATGGCATATCGCCGATAACCAGTGCATTTTTTGCACCGCGGGCAACAGCTGCCGTATGATGAATCATATCTTCCATTGTAACGGACAATGTGTCCTCATAGCCGAGAATGGTATTTCCCAGCGAATCTCCTACCAAAATTGAGTTGATGCCTGCTGCATCGACGAGCTTTGCGGTCGAGTAATCATATGCCGTCAGCATCGACAGACGCGTGCCTTCTTTTTTTGCCTGCTGGAATGTTAAAACCGTGTTCTTCATGACAATCCCTCCAAATACTCAGTGAGGGCGGTATCGTCTCTGTCAGGATGTTTTTTGTGCGCGATGTCGCACAATCTGCGCGTCAGACGGGCATATAGTGCCTGTTCTTCCCGCGTCAGACATGCCATGTGCGACTGAATCGTTCCCATGTCGCCGCGCTCTGCCGGACCGGTCAGGGCGTTTTGCGGGCCTTTGTCGCAAATCGCCTGCATATTTCCGCGCATGAGCGGGGTCAATGCTGTCAGCGCCTGCTCCGGCGTAAATCCGCACTGCTCCAAGAGCTGTGTGCCCCAGTCCGCCAGTCCAACGACCAGATTGCTCACAACGCACGATGCCAAATGATACCGCGCCTTGTCCGCCGCTTGAATGGTTGCGTGCTGAATGCCGCAGGCGTCTAACACGCCCTGCATATGCGGTGCACCATTGCCTTCCAGCGTAAAAAATGCGCCGGTCAGCTTTTCCCACGCGGAGAATCGGTCACTGACTGCCATCATCGGGTGCACGGAACAAGTCTGTGCGCCGCACGCATCCGCTCCCTCGAACACCGAGCTGGGCAGTGCGCCGCTGCAATGGCATATCCATTTACTTTTGATCGGCAGTGTTTTCATGTCCTTCCACATGCGTGCAACCGCACCATCCGATGTGGTCACGAACAGGGTATCGCTCGCCTGTACAATCTCTTCCAATGTATCAAAGCAATGCGTCCTTGTAAACTCTGCTGCCTCTTCGGCGTGCTTGCGGGTTCTGCTAAAATAGCCTGTGACGGCGATACCGTGCTGGGTAAACAATTTTCCGAGCGACGTACCGACGTTTCCCGCGCCGATAAAACCAATTTTCATACGAACCACCTCCGTATTTCTACCGTCGGCGATTCCCTGTGCATCAGTCCCACTTGCCCGCGGCAATATAGGCTGTGCCGAAAAAAAGAAAAAACATCCGGTGCAGTTTACGATGTATCCTCGTAATACCACCCATACCGTTTAGAATAGCACAACGAACAATCCGAAACAAGAGGTTTGCCGCAAAATATAATTTTTTCTCCGTACAGCCCAATGTTTTTCCCAAACACCAGCCGGATTTTATCTGTTCTTACCCGAAAAACTCCGATATTTCATTTTCACACTTGTTACTTTTCGTCATCTAAATGTCAACTTTTTCGCGATTTTCGTTAACTATTCTTATTTTTCCCGACATTCCCCGCGCACACCCAGCACGCATATCTGATAAAATTTACCCGCCTCTTACGCATGGCAATCTCGCATTTATTCGATTTTCCTTTTTCTTTTATTTCTTTATGCCAATTTAAGTTTTCTTTAAAAATTTCAAAAGTCCTCTTGCAATATGTTGTTCTTTTCCGTATAATGATAATATATTGAGAGATTTGAGAAGGAATATTTGCATAAACCGTACGTTTCCCCTTATTTACGGATATGCACAGGCAAGGAGAGATTTATTATGGTCGAATTTACAACTCAATTCTGTGACTCTGCCAGCTTTTGCCAGACTGCTCTGCGGCAGTATGGCCGGTACGAGAAGGACGCTGATTCTAAGCAGCTGCCGTTTTTGAACGAGCACACTGTTATCGCATATATAACAGAAGGCTCTGGCAGCTTCAAGCTCGGCACATCGCTTCATACCATCGAGCCTGGCTCCGTCCTCGTCATGTTCCCAGACGTCTGTGTCAATGCTTCCGCATTTGACGGCCCTGTCAAGGTTATGTGGGCAGAGATGTCCGGCGATCCGCTGCCAAAGATTCTGGCACGCGCCGGTCTGACACCGCAAAAGCCGATTCTGTCTCTGGCAGATCTGGGAGAAAACTGCAAGACAGCAAAAACACTGACTCGCCTGACCGAGCCGGACGCAGAACTCGGTGCTCTGGCAGCATATGGTCTGGCTATGGAAATGCTGGACAATCTGGTAGAGGAAAGCCCGCGTCCGTGCCAGCCGAAGGTATCCAACCTCCAGCAGTATTACGTTGACAAGTCCATCCGGTATATCAAGACCAAGTATCCGCAGGATATTTCGGTAGAAGATGTCGCTCAGTACTGTGGCTTGAACAGAAGCTACCTCGGCAAGCTGTTCCGCGATGCGACCGGCATGACCACGCAGGAATACCTGATCCGCCAGCGCATGAGCGTTGCTTGTCACTATCTTCAGATCGGTGCCGCTCCGATTGCAACGATTGCTCGTTCTGTCGGCTATCCGAATCAGCTGCACTTCTCCCGTGCCTTCCACAAGGTATTCGGCATCCCGCCGCGCGAGTGGCAGAAGCGCAACCGCAAGACTTCTAAGTAATCGTTCCAAACAAA
>NZ_JBNMHC010000291.1:0-2922 GCF_050872565.1 Butyricicoccus sp.
CACCTGACCCAAGCTCTCGCCGGTAATCAGCGCACCGGCATCATGCTCCTGTGCCACGCGCTCTGCCAGACGCATCATAAAGCGGCGCATAATCAGCGTGAACATGTCTTCCGGGCAATTGTCGCGGATCGCTTCCTGAATTTCTGTAAACGGAACAACATATACCTCCATGCGGCCGGCATAGTGTGTCAGCAACTCTGCCAGCTCCATCACCTTTTCCTTGGCGCGCTCTGAGGTATACGGATAGCTAAAGAAATGCACCGCGCACAGCTCCAGACCGCGCTTTGCCATCATATAACCGGCAACCGGAGAGTCAATGCCGCCGGACAGCAACAGAGCTGCCTTGCCATTGGTACCGACCGGCATACCGCCAGGGCCAGGAATCTTGCCCGCATGAACATATGCCGCCTTGTCGCGCACTTCAATATTGACACGCAGTTCCGGATTGTGCATGTCCGGAATCAGATTTTCATACTTGTCATCGAGATCGCCGCCGATTTTCTGGCAGATCTGGATGGTATTGAGCGGGAATTTCTTATCCGAACGCTTTGCCTCGACCTTGAACCGCTGTACGCTCTCCAGCTCATCGCCCAGATATTCGTTGACGGTGTTCCAAATGGCATCCATGTCTTTTTCGCAAACTGCCGCACGGCAAATGGCTGCCACGCCGAATACATTGTGCACCGCATCGAGCACTTCATCCATATCTACGCCGTCTGCCGGTTCTACATAAATCGTAGACTGCATGATATACACACTGCACTTGCCGACTTTCGATACACGGCGGCGCAGATTGGCAATCAAACGGCTCTCAAACCGCCGACGGTTGAGACCCTTGAGCACAACCTCACCGAGCTTTAACAGTAAAACTTCTTTCATATGATATAACCCTCATTCAAGTGATAAAATTTTCGATGATTCACCTGCTTATCTTATCACAGCATATACTTGTTTGCAAGGGTAAGCGGCGCGCATCAGCCAAAGCCTTCCTCCTTGAGGAAGGTGGCGCGGCGTCAGCCGTGACGGAAGGAGCAGCTCGCGAGCAGATACGCTTTAGAGTAAATCTGATACGCGTCTTGTCAATCTGACAAAACTCCCTCAGTCTTCGCCTGCGGCGAATCCAGCTCCCTCAAAGAGGGCGCCTTCTTGGCTCTCCCTCTGGGAGAGCTGGCATTTGCGGAGCAAATGACTGAGAGGGCGAGCCAGTTACAAATCCTGCATCAGGCAAATCTGAGAGAATATACAGCTGGTACAAGCCCTCTCTGTCGCTCCGCGACATCTCTCCCAGAGGGAGAGACGAGTTTGGTCTGTGCGTAAGAGAAAATGCCTGCTTTATGATTCACTCACATTGCACCACGTGACATACGGATGGCTCAGTGCCAGCACAACAGCGGCCGCTGTGAGCAGCCAAGCGTGCAGGGTGACGCCGCACAGCAAAAACAACAAAACCGGAAGAATGGCCAGCGCCATGCTCACCCATGCTTTGTCATACAAGCGTCTGCTCGCCTGCATTCCCACATAGATAATCGCTGTCAATCCCACAGCTAGAATCACGACCACTGGCGACAGCATCATAAAAAATGCCGCCAGCACAACAATCGGCACAAATCCAATATATACGCTACGTCCTTTGAGCAGCTTGCGCCACAGCAGTGCATATAACAGCAAGCACACTAAGCTGCCCGCTGCGTAAATCGCCAACAGACCATCTGAGGTTCCCCAATCGCCTTTGACCGACAAAATCATCAAGATGATACAGCCATATCTGCCAATCTGTTCCAACAGATTCATACAGCGGCTGGTGCATTTATTTTTTACGTACTTATTTTGCAGCATATAGATTCCATTGGGAATAAGCAAGGCGATAATCATCAAAATATGGAATACGCCGAACCAACTAAATGTCATGATAAACACCTCCTGTTATCTCTCTACTCACAGTATAAAAAAATATTGCCGCTGATACAACTACAGTTCCATTACAAAATAACAACTATTTGGTAAATAAAAAATCACCTGCTCTTTTTCAGCAGGTGATTCAGCATGTTATTCTGGTGTTTTATCATCCGGTGCTGTGTCCGGCGAGAGTTCTTTTGTCTGCATATGTTTTTTCAATGCCGTGGACAGAATCAAAAGAAACCGAATACCAACGATAATCAGGACAACCAAAGCTGCCATCAGCACAAAGTTAAGCAGGATTGAAAGATACTGCATCACAGTATAAAATCCATTGTTTATCAGTCCAAACGAAATATCCATGCGAAGCACCTCCTATTTTGTCCCCAATACTATCTATTCTTCTTGTTCTAAATTATATCATTTCCATTCGTCATTGTAAATATAAACTGTCGTTTTTATGCAATATTTTGTTATACCCGTCTCAATCTCATCGTTCCTTCTTCCAGGGCATCCAGCAGGGCATCGACATCTTCCTCTGTATTGGACGGGGCAAAACTGATGCGCAGGGCACTATCAATGTCTGCATAATCGACTTTCATTGCAGCGAGCACATGGCTTGCCTTGCCCTTGGAGCAAGCGGAACCGGAGGATACATACACCTCATGCATCTCCAAAATGCGCAGCAGAACTTCACTCTTGCATCCCGGGAAAGATAGATTCACGACATGCGGAATGTCATGCTTGCCATTATATTTTGCCCAAGGGAATCGAGCGGCAATGCCATCAGTCAGGCGGTCACACAGCTGCTGTACTTTCGCATAATTTTCTTTCATCTGTTCGTTTCGTACTCGACATGCTTCGCCAAATGCAGCGATATTCGGTACAGCTTCGGTACCCGGACGCATTCCCCGTTCCTGTCCGCCGCCATACATCAGCGGCGCAATGCGTGTTCCCTTTTTCATATACAGAGCACCAATTCCCTTTGGTGCACCGATTTTATGTCCGCTGACACTGATAAAATCC
>NZ_JBNMHC010000292.1:0-2918 GCF_050872565.1 Butyricicoccus sp.
TGGGCGTAAGAAGCAAACACCAGGGACTTCATCGATGTGCCTTTCTACGGATTTTTAGGCCCGTCTTATGAGTCGAAGCGGCTGACTAGAATACTGCGCCACCGCGTATTACTTTACCATACCTTGTTTTCTTTTTGCAAGGGATATGGCGATTTATTTACAAGAATTTCACTTTTCTCGTGTATTTAATGGTTTCTGTCCGCCAAAGAGTATGCTAACTCAGGCAAAATGCCAGCGTCATCAAATGGAGCCAGTGCGTCTACCGCCTGCTGTGACAGCTCATGCACGAGCGCATGGCAGCGTTCCAAGCCCAGTAAAGACGGATACGTGCTTTTGCCGTTCTCCGCATCCGAGCCAATCGGCTTGCCGAAGGTCTCTGCATCGCCCTCAATGTCCAAAATATCATCCTGAATCTGGAATGCCAGACCGATACATGCCGCGTACTCGCAGGCAGCCTGTGTTTGCTGTTCCGTCGCACCGCCAATTAAGCAGCCGAGCTGTGCCGCTGCGCTGATGAGTGCGCCGGTTTTCAGCTCCTGTAAGGTCTTGAGCTGCTCCAGAGAGATCTGTGTCTCCTCTGCCTGCATGTCCAAGATCTGACCGCCAATCATGCCATCCATACCGGAAGCACGAGATAAAATCCGAATCGCCTTGACCTGTGTTTCGGCAGAGACTAACTGGGTGTTAGCCGGATCAGATGCCGTTTCAAACGCCAAATTGAGCAGTCCATCACCTGCCAGAACTGCTGTCGCCTCGCCATAAACCTTGTGATTGGTCGGCTTACCGCGGCGAAAATCATCATCATCCATACACGGCAGATCATCATGAATCAAAGAATACGTATGAATCATTTCCAGTGCACAGGCAAACGGAAGCGCTGCTTCCAAATCGCCGCCGCAGACGCGGCAGAATTCCAGTACCAGTCCTGGACGCAGACGCTTACCACCTGCCATAGCAGAATAGCGGCACGCTTCAAAAATAATTGTTTGCCCCTTATCTTCACTCGGCTGGATATACGTCATCAAACGATCTTCTACCCGCTTGCTGTATACAGCAAGCCGCTCCTGTAACGTCATCTGTCATTCCCCTTCCTGCGTATCAAACGGAATCTCTGTTTCTGTTCCGTCCTGTACAGTCACCATCGTTACCTTCTGTTCTGCTGTGTCCAGCAGCTTGGATAGATAGGCAGACAGCTTTGTGCCTTCTTCAAACAGCGTCAAGCTCTCATCAAGCGGAGCTTTTCCGTCTTCCAGAAGAGATACAACCTCTTCCAAGCGCTGCATAGCTTGTTCAAATGTCAAATGTTCCATGCTTGCATCCTCATAGCTTGCGTTTTACTTGCTTGACCGTGCATACCGCGCCGCCTTTGGCAAAACGCACCAAAATTTCATCTTCTTTGTGCAGCTTAGCACTGCTGGAAACCACAACATGATCTTTGGTCACGACAGAGTAACCGCGTGACAAGACTTTCAGCGGGCTATATGCATCCAGATATGCCGCCTGTTCCACAAATCGCTGCCGATCTGCAGCAAGAATACGCTGCATGGCAGAAACCATCTGACCGGACACATGTTCCAGTTGATACCGCTTATCCTGAATATATCCTTTGGGCGTGCGCAGCTTTCGGCGTTTGTCCAAAGTTTCCAGCTTGAGCCGACACGCGCGCAAGGTCTCCTGCATATCTCCGCGCAGTGCATTATCTGCACTATATAAGAAATTCCGAATAGTTAAGCTGTCCGCCGCAACGATTTCCGCTGCATTGGACGGCGTCGATGCTCTGGCATCTGCAACAAAATCCGAAATAGTTATGTCTGGTTCATGCCCGACAGCCGAAATCACTGGGATTTTCGATGCATAAATCGCTCGTGCAACGATTTCTTCGTTAAATGCCCATAAATCTTCCAGCGAACCGCCGCCGCGCCCGACAATCATAACGTCTATGTCATCTCTTCGATTAACTGCTTGAATGGCAGATGCAATCTGTCCGGCGGCCTCTTTTCCCTGTACAAGCACCGGATAAATCACAACCTGGGCAATCGGATACCGCCGCTTTAAAATGCGCAAAATATCGCGTACAGCAGCTCCTGTCGGTGACGTCACTACAGCAATGCGCTCTGGAAGACGTGGAATCGGCTGTTTATGTGCTTCATCAAACAGTCCTTCTTGATACAGCTTCTGTTTGAGCTGCTCAAAGGCAATCGTCAGCGCACCAATGCCGTCCGGCATCATGTCCGCTACATACATTTGATACTGTCCACGCTGCGGATACACACCGATACGTCCTCTTGCAATGACTTTCATGCCATTTTCCGGCTGAAAGCGCAGACGTGCAGCGTCCGAGCGAAACATCACAGCCGAAAGCACACCATCTGCATCTTTTAATGTGAAATAATGATGTCCAG
This sequence comes from Butyricicoccus sp., assembly GCF_050872565.1. Taxonomy (GTDB): domain Bacteria; phylum Bacillota; class Clostridia; order Oscillospirales; family Butyricicoccaceae; genus Butyricicoccus_A. The sequence goes on from NZ_JBNMHC010000292.1 coordinate 2,403, forward strand.
ACGGATATTTTTTATAATTGGAAAGTTCACCTTGGATATACAGGTTGCAAAATGCCTCCTGCTCCTCCAAGAGCAGCTTAATCGCATGATTGACTTGTGTTACCGTGTAGACACTCGCGTTTTGCTGTCTCATGATAGTTCTCCGCTCAATATCGCTGCTAAAACAGCTACGCCAACCGCGTTGTCTCCGGACAGCACCGGTTCTGCAAACTTTGCCCCGAATTTACGGCGCATCCGCTTTTGCAGCAGCCGATTGGACATGACACCGCCCGCACACAAAACTGGCAGCCCTGTTTCCTGTACTGCTTGCTCCGTCGCCTTGATAACGGCATGAGAGACAATGTCAATCGCATATCGTGCAACAGTCGGCGCATCTGCGCCTTTCTGATGCAATTGTTCGATTTTATTCTGCGCACCGGACAGGGAAAACCGAAAATCTACAACTTTCGGTCGGAATGGCTTTTCCGGCTCCTCACACTGATTGGCCAGCTCTTCCAGCTGTGCGCCGGATGGGAA
>NZ_JBNMHC010000293.1:0-2862 GCF_050872565.1 Butyricicoccus sp.
CCGCTTTCTTTTGGGTATAAATTTTTGCAAGGCTCAGTCACAAACAAGAACGCCCCGCTCTCTGCGCGAAGCAAAGGCGGGGCAAAATTTTTTTCTGATTTTGGTGCACATCCGACAATGTGGATAAAAGAAAACGCCGCATTTCACCGAAAACTGGCGGAAGCGACGGGATGCCACACCCATCCGAATCTTGACAAAATGGGTGTTTTGTGGTATTATAAATTAGTTTCCACATAGAACGGTGGAAACATTCACTACAAACATTCTAGCATTTTTTCACCGAAGATGCAAGAAACGAAGAAGCAATAATCACTACGCAGCCGGGCGTATCGAATACTTGAGAAACGGAGTGATGGGTACAATATGGCAAATGAAGCAACGATCAATGGCGTACACGTTCATGATGTGCAATATGGACGCACCACCAGAAAGAGCTTTGCCAGAATTCCGGAAGTTCTGGAAATGCCGAACCTGATCGAGGTTCAGAAAAAATCCTACGAATGGTTCCTGACCGATGGTCTGCGCGAGGTCTTTGAGGACGTCGCTTGCATCACCGACTATACAGGCAATCTGGAACTGTCGTTCATCGACTATAAGCTCGATGACGAGCCGAAATACAGCGTAGAGGAGTGCAAGGCACGCGATGCAACGTATGCCTGCCCGCTGCGCGTCCGTATGCGTCTGCGTTACCGCGAGACGGGCGAAATCAAGGAGCAGGAGCTGTTCATGGGCGACTTCCCGAAGATGACAGATTCCGGCACCTTCATTATCAACGGCGCAGAGCGCGTTATCGTATCCCAGATCGTCCGTTCCCCGGGCGTATACTACGGCATGACGCTGGACAAGACCGACAAGCCGCTGCTGTCTGCAACGGTTATCCCGTACCGCGGCGCTTGGCTGGAGTACGAGACCGACAGCAACGATGTATTCTATGTCCGCATCGATAAGAATAGAAAAATCCCGATTACCTCTTTCATCCGTGCTATCGGCGTAGAGACCGATGCAGAGATCATTGAGATGTTCGGTGAGGACGAGCGCATTCTCGCTACCCTCGACAAGGATCCGTCCAAGACCGTTGAGGAAGCACTGATTGAGATCTACAAGAAGCTGCGTCCGGGCGAGCCGCCAACGGTGGATTCTTCCCGCAGCCTGCTCAATGCGCTGTTCTTTGACACCCGCCGCTATGATATTTCTGCGGTAGGCCGTTACAAGTACAACAAGAAGCTGAACATTGCCCGCCGCCTGGCTGGCCACAAGCTGTGCGAGACCGTTACCGATCCGATGACCGGTGAAGTAATCGCAGAGGAAGGTACTGTCTGCACCCGCGAGCTGGCAAATGAGATTGCACGCCGCGGCGTACATGGCACCATCATCGAAGCAAACGATGGCACCAAGGTCAAGGTATTCGGCAACGGCATGGTTGACATGAAGGACTTCGTTTCCTTTGACCCGCAGGAAAAGTGCGGCATCAAGGAAAAGGTTCGTTTCGTTGTCCTGAAGGATTTGCTGGAAAACGCAAAGACCGAGGGCAAGAGCGAGGATGAGCTGATCGACGACATCAAGGCTGCAAAGGATGATCTGATTCCGAAGCACATCATCGTCGATGATATGCTGGCATCCATCTGCTACCTGCTGGGTCTGGGTCATGACATCGGCAACACCGACGACATCGACCATCTGGGCAACCGTCGTCTGCGTTGTGTCGGCGAGCTGCTGCAGAACCAGTTCCGCATCGGCTTCTCCCGTATGGAGCGCGTTATTCGCGAGCGCATGACCATTCAGGATCTGGACATCGTTACCCCGCAGTCCCTGATTAACATTCGTCCGGTTACTGCGGCAATCAAGGAGTTCTTCGGTTCTTCTCCGCTGTCCCAGTTCATGGACCAGAACAACCCGCTGTCTGAGCTGACGCATAAGCGTCGTATGTCTGCATTGGGTCCTGGCGGCCTGTCCCGTGACCGTGCATCCTTTGAAGTTCGAGACGTACACTACAGCCATTACGGCCGTATGTGCCCGATTGAGACCCCAGAAGGTCCGAACATTGGTCTGATCTCTTACCTCGCAACTTACGCACGCATCAACGATTTCGGCTTCGTAGAAGCACCGTATCGTTTCATTGATAAGGAAACCGGCCGTGTTACCGATAAGATTCAGTACATGACCGCTGATGTCGAGGATGAATACACCGTATGCCAGGCATACGAGCCGCTGGATGAAAACGGCTGCCTCGCAAACCCGCGTATCACCTGCCGCTGCCGCGAAGAAATCGTCGAAGTAGATCGTCAGGATGTCGATCTGATGGACGTATCTCCGCGCATGATGGTATCGGTTGCTACCGCGATGATCCCGTTCCTGGATCACGATGACGCAAACCGTGCACTGATGGGCGCGAACATGCAGCGTCAGGCTGTGCCGCTGCTCAAGACTGAGGCTCCGGCTGTTGGTACCGGCATGGAGTACAAGGCTTGCGTAGACTCCGGTATTGTTCCGCTGGCAGAGGGCGACGGCACCGTTACCCGCGTCACCGCGCGTGAAGTTACCGTAAACTACGACACGATGGGCGAAAAGACCTATCGTCTGACCAAGTTCCTGCGTTCCAACCAGTCCACCTGCATCAACCAGCGTCCGATTGTTAATCTGGGCGAGCGCGTCAAGAAGGGCGATGTACTGGCTGACGGTCCGGCTACCTGCAACGGCGAGGTTGCTCTGGGCAAGAATGCGCTGATCGGCTTCATGACTTGGGAAGGTTATAACTACGAGGATGCTGTACTGCTCAACGAGCGTCTGGTTCGTGACGACGTATACACCTCGATTCATATTGAAGAATACGAATCCGAATCCCGCGATACCAAGCTGGGACCG
>NZ_JBNMHC010000294.1:0-2846 GCF_050872565.1 Butyricicoccus sp.
CTCAAAATAATCAATATAATACTCCGGATGAAAGTGAAACGTGTTGTCCTGATACTCATGTGCGTCTTTGATATAAAGTTCCAATTGGCGCTCCAGCGTACGGATATGTCCCCACAAATTATGCGACATCTGAAACTGAATCAAATAGGCAGCAAGCTCCAGCATGATTTGCTGCAATTGCTGTTCCACGGCACGCATATTGGCAATCAATTCTTTTTTGCGCTGGCCATTGTCATGGTACAGATTGAGTACCAAAGCAATGACAATGCCGATACAGACCAGCTTAAATTCATTTCCAATTGCCTGCATAGAAAAATCCTGTCCGGTAAACAGGTGCGCGCCAATAACCGCATTGACAGATACTGTCGCTGTCAATCCCAGCATAGCGGAAATGCAGACCAACAGGAACATAAATACGCCATATGCCGCGTAGGCATTGCCGACATGCAGGAAAATGCCCCAGGCAATAAAAATCGCGAGTACAAATGTCAGCACGCGAGATACAGACAGCTTGACGGTCTGCCATTTTGTCGTCATCAGCGTCAGCATGGTAATTGTACCCGCAGAAACATCATGCGACAGGCCCAAATGCCGCGCTACAAAAATCGCTAATGTACTGCCCAATGCGATTTTTGTGCTCAACAGCAGGATTTTCTGTCCTTGTCTGCGATATTTTTTCAAAAGTTGTTTTCCTCTCTCTCTCATCTCACAGCTCCGTTCTAAAAAAGAAATAAATTGGTTCTATTCTACCACATTTTTAACACAATAGAAACAAGAAAAACAAAAAATCAGGCATCAACTCGAAAGTCGATGCCTGATTTATATGAAAGTCAGAAATATTTGCTTGGATGACTCAGATTAGTACATACCGCCCATGTCCGGAGCTGCCGGAGCTGCTGCCGGAGCCGGCTCCTTGATGTCGGTTACAATGGACTCGGTGGTCAGTACGGTAGAAGCAACCGATGCAGCGTTCTGAAGAGCAGAACGGTTTACCTTGGTCGGGTCTACGATACCGGATGCGATCATCTCGCAGTAGGTCTCAGAGTAAGCGTCGAAGCCATAGCCAACCTTGCCAGACTCACGAATCTTCTCCAGAACAACAGCGCCGTCAATGCCAGCGTTTGCAGCGATCTGACGAATCGGCTCCTGCAGAGCCTTAACAACGATGTTGACACCAGTCTTCTCGTCGCCTGCTACATCAGCAGCAACAGCCTCAACAGCCGGAACAGCGTTTACATATGCAACACCGCCGCCTGCTACGATGCCTTCCTCAACAGCAGCACGAGTAGCGTTCAGAGCATCCTCAACGCGCAGCTTCTTTTCCTTCATTTCGGTCTCAGTAGCAGCGCCAACCTTGATAACTGCAACGCCGCCAGCCAGCTTAGCCAGACGCTCCTGCAGCTTCTCGCGGTCGAAGTCAGATGTGGTGGTCTCGATTGCATGACGGATGTTTGCTACACGAGCCTTAATCGCCTCAGCATCGCCCTGACCGTCAACAATAACCGTGCCTTCCTTGTTGACCTTTACCTGACGAGCACGACCCAGCATAGCCATGGTGGTGTCCTTCAGTTCCAGACCAACCTCTTCGGAGATAACTTCGCCGCCAGTCAGAACAGCGATGTCCTTCAGCATCTCCTTGCGGCGATCACCGAAGCCCGGAGCCTTAACAGCAACGCAGGTGAATGTACCGCGCAGCTTGTTAAGCAGCAGGGTGGACAGTGCTTCGCCTTCCAGATCCTCTGCGATGATGAGCAGCTTCTTGCCGGTCTTGACAATCTGCTCCAGCAGCGGCAGGAGATCCTGAATGTTGGAAATCTTCTTATCGGTAATCAGGATAACAGCGTCATCCAGAACAGCTTCCATCTTCTCGGTATCCGTCACCATGTACGGCGTGATATAGCCGCGGTCAAACTGCATACCTTCTACGATTTCAGAATAGGTCTCAGCGGTCTTGGACTCCTCAACGGTAATAACGCCGTCAGCGGAAACCTTCTCCATAGCCTCAGCAATCAGCTCGCCGATGGTCTCATCGCCGGAAGAGATAGCAGCAACACGAGCGATGTCGTCAGAGCCCTTGATCTTCTCAGAGTTCTCCTTGATGGCATTGATTGCGGTCTCTACGCCCTTTGCAATGCCCTTACGCATAATCATCGGATTTGCGCCAGCAGCAACATTCTTCATGCCCTCGCGGATGATAGCCTGAGCCAGAACGGTAGCGGTGGTGGTGCCGTCGCCTGCCAGATCGTTGGTCTTGGTAGCAACTTCCTTTACCAGCTGTGCGCCCATGTTCTCAAACGGATCGTCCAGTTCAATGTCCTTTGCGATGGTTACGCCATCGTTGGTGATGAGCGGAGCACCGAACTTCTTGTCCAGAACAACGTTGCGGCCCTTCGGACCCAGAGTTACCTTTACCGTATCAGCCAGCTGGTCTACGCCGCGGCCCAGTGCACGGCGAGCTTCCTCGCCGAAAAGAATCTGCTTTGCCATAATACAATAGCCTCCTAATTATTGAGTCATTTTACAATTAGTCTACAACAGCCAGAATATCGTTCTGACGAACAATAATCAGTTCCTCGCCGTCGATCTTTACTTCTGTGCCGGAGTACTTGCTGGTGATAACCTTATCGCCAACCTTGACCTGCATAACAACTTCCTTGCCGTCTACAACGCCGCCAGGACCTACAGCCAAAACTTCTGCGATCTGCGGCTTCTCCTTAGCAGAACCTGCCAGAATGATTCCGCCTGCGGTGGTCTCTTCTGCTTCGACCATCTTGATGACAACGCGGTCAGATAAAGGCTTGAGCTTCATAATAAAATCCTCCTAAGATGATGAAATACAAATTCAG
>NZ_JBNMHC010000295.1:0-2842 GCF_050872565.1 Butyricicoccus sp.
ACCCCACGTAGACTATGTGGTTGATAGGTCAGGAGTGGAAGTACAGTAATGTATGCAGCGGACTGATACTAATAGGTCGAGGGCTTGACCTAAATTTGATTTGGGTAAACTCGGAAAATGCTTCTGTCGAGTTTCATCGTTGTTCAGTTTTGAGGGTGCAGAGATGCAAACTTAAAATAGTAGGTGTTGATTGTGATGAGGGTACACCCGTTCCCATTCCGAACACGGTAGTTAAGCTCATTTACGCTGAAAATACTTGGCTGGCGACGGCCTGGGAAGATAGGTCGATGCCTACATCTAAAGCGGAACTGATTTCTTTTCAGTTCCGTTTTTTTGTGAAAATATATCTCAGGAGGAAGACAGTGACATATTTCATTATTTGCCCGCTGGTATTTTTAGCAGGATTTGTAGATGCTGTAGCTGGCGGTGGCGGATTAATTTCTTTACCAGCTTATATGCTTGCTGGATTGCCGGTACACAATGCAATTGCTACAAACAAAATGAGTTCTACGATGGGAACTTCTATTGCGACGTATCAGTATGCAAAAAGTGGCTATATTCCATGGAAATTGGTTGGATTTTGCATTGTATCGGCATTTATTGGCTCATCTTGCGGTGCGAATTTGGCATTGGTTGTAGATGATTACTATTTTAAAATTTTAATGCTGATTATTCTGCCATTAACTGCTTTTTATGTCACAAGACCACGTTCATTTGCAGATGATAAAGCTCCGTATTCCCCAATGCGCACAACGGTATACAGTATGTTTATCGCATTGGGTGTCGGTGTATATGATGGTTTTTATGGTCCAGGCACAGGAACTTTTTTGATTCTGTTCTTGACAGCACTTGCACATATGGATCTAAAAAAAGCAAATGGCACAACTAAAGCAATCAATTTGACTACCAATATATCGGCATTGGTTATTTTTCTTCTCAATGCAAAAGTTGTATTGCCGTTAGGTATTATTGCCGGGGCATTTAATATTGCAGGAAATTATATTGGTACGAAGTTTTTTGACCGCGGCGGTGCGAAATCTGTTAAGTTACTTACTATCGTTGTCATTGTTATTTTCTTCATAAAAGTTTTGTTGGAAATTTTAGGTTAATTTTATCTTCTATCAGGTTGGATGTATATTCAACCTGATTTTTTTGTTTAGAATCGAGAAAAAATTACAAAAAATTTTTCTTGTGTTATTGACTTTGTTTTAGGTCTATACTAATATTTTATATAAAGAATATTCTGCGAAGAGGAAAGTGTTTTATGAAGATTGGCTTTGATAATGACAAGTATTTAAACATGCAGTCTGAGCATATTCGGGAACGAATTGCAAAGTTCGATAATAAGTTGTATCTGGAATTTGGCGGAAAATTGTTTGATGATTACCACGCATCGCGTGTTTTGCCGGGATTTCAGCCGGATTCTAAGCTGCAAATGCTGTTGCAGCTGAAAGATCAAGCTGAAATTGTCATCGTTATCAATGCGGAGGATATTGAAACCAATAAAATCCGTGGTGACTATGGTATTTCTTATGATTTAGATGTTCTGCGCCTGATTGACGAGTTCCAGAATGTAGGGTTGTATGTCGGCAGCGTGTGCTTGACAAGATATGCTTCTCAGCCGTCTGCTGTACGATTCCGTGAAAAATTACAGGAATTGGGCATTAAGTCGTATTGCCACTATTCGATTCCAGGCTATCCGAGTGATGTCGCACACATTGTCAGCGATGAAGGCTATGGCAAAAATGACTATATTGAGACTGAACGCCCGCTCGTTGTTATCACTGCACCTGGTCCGGGCAGCGGTAAGATGGCAACTTGTCTTTCTCAGCTGTATCATGAATATAAGCGTGGTGTAAAGGCTGGTTATGCAAAATTTGAGACATTCCCAATTTGGAATCTGCCGCTCAAGCATCCGGTTAATTTGGCATACGAAGCAGCAACAGCTGATTTGAATGATGTCAATATGATTGATCCGTTCCATCTGGATGCATATGGAAAGACTACCGTAAATTATAACCGAGATATTGAGATTTTCCCGGTTGTTCGTGCAATGTTTGAGTTGATTGCCGGCAAGAGTCCGTATCAGTCTCCGACAGACATGGGTGTCAATATGGCAGGCAACTGTATTGTGGATGATGAGGCATGTCGCAGAGCATCGGAACAGGAAATTATTCGCAGATATTATAAGTGCCTGTGCGACAAAAAACGATATGGCACGACAAAGGACAGCCTGAGCAAACTGGAACTGCTGATGAATCAGGCTGGCATCAGTGTACAGGATCGTGCGGTACGCAATGCAGCACTGAAAAAAGAAGAGAGCACCGATGGTCCTAGTGCAGCCATTGAATTGCCGGATGGAACCATTGTAACAGGAAAAACCAGTGAGCTGTTAGGTCCGATGGCAGGTGCATTACTCAACGCTCTGAAGCATTTGACAGGCATTGCCGAAAATATTGATTTGGTATCTCCAAAGGCTATTCAGCCGATTCAGGATCTCAAAACGGCGTATTTGGGAAGCAAAAACCCGCGCTTACATACAGATGAAGTGCTGATTGCATTGTCAGCATCGGCAGAAGATAATACACTGGCTCGTCAGGCAATGGAAAAATTGCCGGAGCTGCGCGGCTGCGATGCGCATTGTACGGTTCTGTTGTCCAGTGTGGATGAACAGATTTGCAGCCGTCTGGGCATGTATTTGACCTGTGAGCCGAAATATGAAGAGGATTCTCGTCTCTATCATAAGAACTAAATCGAATATAGACAGAAAAAAATCGTGAGTGATATTCACTCACGATTTTTTTGTTGATAGCATACGAATGATGACATTTCCTGCATGTTG
>NZ_JBNMHC010000296.1:0-2822 GCF_050872565.1 Butyricicoccus sp.
CATTATCGGATTGAAACATGGCGATCATCTGCTCATCTCCCGCTATGCCGGACGGGCATACAAGGGTATTGCTCTGTTGGCTGGCTTTTGCGAAGTCGGAGAGACCATGGAACAGACTGTTGCCCGAGAGATCAAGGAAGAAGTTGGCTTGGAGTGCAAAAATATCACCTATTTTGGCAGTCAGCCGTGGGGCGTAGATTCCAATCTGCTCGCCGGTTTCTTTGCTGATTTGGACGGCGAGCCGGATATTACACTGGATCGCGAAGAGCTGGCAAAGGCAACGTGGATCAACCGCGCGGAGATTCCGGTACAGGAAAATTGCTCCAGCTTGACCATGACCATGATTGAAGCGTTCCGACAGGGAAAAATCAAATAATCGTTCCGGAATGAGAGAAACCGGCGCACTGAGACCATCAGTGCGCCGGTTTTTTATCGCAAATCACGTCTTTCTTCGCCGCCTGCCGCATAGACATAAAGCACAAAGCAATGTCAGGAGGGGGAAATCTGTGAAAGGACAGCCGGAAGAACGAGCCATCCAGCTGGCACAGTATATGGTAGAGACAGGCGCGACGGTGCGACAGACTGCCGCGAGATTCGGTGTGAGCAAATCCACCGTGCACAAAGATATTACCGAGAGATTATATCACCTCAACTTGCCGCTATATACACAGGCGCATGAGGTGTTGATGAAAAACAAAGAGGAGCGGCACATCCGCGGCGGCATGGCAACGAGAAGAAAGTATCGCGGCAGCGACTGCGGAGAATAAAAAAATACGGGAACTGGCAACAGTTCCCGTATTTTCTCAGAGAAGATGAAGAAATGGATTAGTTTTGTTCAAACAGTTTATGCATACAATTGCGGCAGACATTTTTGCCCTTAAACTGGACAATGTTCTTGGTGTTGCCGCAGAAAATGCAGTCTGGTTCATATTTCTTTAAAATGATCTGTGGGCCGTCTACGTAGATTTCCAGAGAATCCTTGACTTCAATATTTAAGGTTCTTCGCAATTTAATGGGAAGAACGATACGACCAAGCTCATCGACTTTGCGGACAATTCCTGTTGATTTCATAAATTGGTATCCCTCCATACAAAAATACATGATAAACGGAAAGGTGTGATATGGATGATGAATGTTCTATGGGCAGGCATGATAATTTTAGCCTGCGTAACAGCCTGCATGACAGGGCGGACAGCAGAGCTGTCTGCGGCGGTGACCGAAGGGACAGAACAAGCTGTCACGCTTTGCCTCGCACTGACAGGTGTCATGGGCTTGTGGTCGGGGGTAATGGAGCTGATGCAGAAATCCGGCATTTGTCAGGGATTGACGGCACTGCTGTGCCCGATTTTGCGTCCGCTGTTTCCGCGCGCCTCCAAGGATAAAGAGACTATGGAAGGCATCGCGGCAAATGTCACCGCCAATCTCATGGGACTGAGCAATGCGGCGACGCCCATCGGATTGCGCGCGATAGAGCGGATGTATGGGTTGTACGGCAAAAAAGGAACGCCGGATGAAGTGCTGACATTTGTCGTGCTCAACACGACGTCCATTCAACTCATCCCTACAACCGTTGCAGCTGTGCGGGCGGCGTTGGGTGCGGCGCAGCCCTTTGACATTATGCCGGCCGTCTGGGGCGCATCTATTTGCTCCGTGGTTGTTGGTTTGACAGCGGCGCGGCTGTTCGCTCGATTCTCAATAAGCGGGGGAAACCAATGACGGATTTGCTTCTTCCGCTCCTGATGGCGTGCACAGCGGGATATGCGCTGTACCGCAGGGTCGATCTGTTTCCCACGCTGCTGTGCGGCGCAGAAAAGGGATTGCGCACGGCGCTGCATATTTTGCCGACAATGATCGTCATTCTGACAGCGGTGCGGATGCTGCGCGTGTCAGGATTTATTGATTTGGCCGGACAGGCATTGCAGCCGCTGCTGCATCTGACGGGCATTCCGGAGGAATGCACCACGCTGCTGCTGCTCAAACCGATCAGCGGCAGCGGCGGACTGGCACTCGGTCAGGAGATCATGCGCACGTGCGGTGCGGATAGTCTGCAAGGACGAACCGCCGCGGTCATGCTCGGTGCATCAGAGACCAGTTTGTATACCATCAGTGTGTACTGCGGCTATTTGGGCTTAAAAAAGACACGGTATGCGATACCGGCTGCGTTGTTTGCAGATCTCGCAGCCTTTGTCTGTGCGGCATGGTTTGTTCGCATCACGTCGTAACTGGAAAACTGAACAAAATTCCCAATTATATCTCCTATTATGACGGAAGTTTCGTTATTTTTCAATATGAAAACGAACTATCTTGCTCTGGTAAGAGAAATTTCTGATATTAGACAAGATAATGCGGAAAAATAATCAGAAAATTGTAAGAATCATATAAAATAATTTCCAAATCAAGGAAAAATTGTAAAATTTAATAGATAAATATGTAAAAAACTGTAAAAAGAATTGAGCAAAATTGCGAAATAATTTTTACAATGTGGACGAAAAATGTCTCAAATAAAACAGATAATAAGAAAAAATGTAACAAGAATACACGGGGAAGTTGAATAAATGTAACATATGGAATGCGGATAAGGATAAAAAAAATCCCCTGTAAACATCGTTTACAGGGGATAGAAAACACAAGGAATGTTTTACTTGATCTTCAGCTCGCCGCCAGGAACTTCCGGACCAAATGGATACTTGTAGGTGAAGAATCCACGGCCGGACTTCTGTCCGAGCAGGCCAGCACGAACCATCTTGCGCAGCAGCGGATGCGGATGATACTTCGGATCGCCGGTTTCCTCATACATGTTGGACAGGTCGGACAGAATATCG
>NZ_JBNMHC010000297.1:0-2820 GCF_050872565.1 Butyricicoccus sp.
ACCCGGAAGCACTGGTTGAAGGCTCTATCAAGTTTGCAGCTACTTCCGGCGGCATCTTCATCGACATGGCAATCCATGACATCGATCTGATGCGTTGGTTCCTCGAAGATGAGCCGACTGAGGTATACGCTCTGGGCGCAACCTTCAAGCATCCGGAATTCCAGGCTGTCGGCGATGATGAGACCGCAGTTGCTACCTACAAGTTCAAGAATGGCGGTATTGGTGTAATTCACGTAGGCCGTACCGCACCGCATGGCTACCATGTAGAGACCGAAATTATCGGCACCGAGGGCAGCATCCGCATCAGCCCTGTACCGGAAAAGAATCTCGCTATGCTGTACAACTCCAACGGCGTTGTAACCGAGTGTGTAGAGGGCTTCCCGGAGCGTTTTGCCGCTGCTTATCTGGCAGAAATGCAGGAATTCATTGACTGTATCTGCGAAAACAGAAAGCCGGGCGTAACTGTATACGACGGCACCAAGTCCACGGCTATCGGCTTCGGCACCACCGAGGCATGGAAGTCCGGCAAGGTTGTTGAGCTGTAAGTTCATCTTTCGTCCATCCAAGACTGCGTTTCAGACTTTGTTCCAGAAACGCAGTCTTTTTTTCGCCGTGCATTTCTGGTATAATAAAGATGTTACTAGAATCAAAGGAGGCATCACGTATGAGCAATCTGACTCCGATTTGGTCTGACAGAAAACGAATCTTCTGCGGACTTCCTTGGACATTTACCACATACACGCTGACATCTGATCGTTTGTTTATCGAAACCGGTATGCTGGGCAAGCATGAAGACGAGGTGCGTCTGTATCGCATCTTAGATATTTCTCTGTCGCGCAGCTTATCTCAGCGCATTTTTGGCATGGGCACCATTCACTGTTGTTCTGCCGACAAAACGATGGGAGATTTCGATATTATCAACATCAAAAACCCGCGGGAAGTCAAGGAACAGCTGTCCGAACTGGTAGAACGAGAGCGACAGGCAAAGCATGTCACCAATCGAGAATTTATGATGCATGACACAGATTTTGACGACGAAAATATGTAAATTCTACCCAATTTACGGAGAGTCTTTGCCAGACTCTCCGTTTTTTATGCCCATTTCTTATTCCGAAACAATATTTTATTCCTCTTTTGTGTCAAGATATGCTATACTGTTGAGGTAACATTTTTCTCAGACACCGGTAAGGAGGAACTACATGGGCGGCTTTTTCGGAGTAGCTTCAAAGGAAGATTGTGTATTTGACTTGTTTTTCGGCACGGACTATCATTCTCATTTGGGAACGCGCCGCGGCGGCATGGCAATTTATGGAGAAAACGGCTTCGATCGTTCGATTCATAACATTGAAAATGCACCGTTCCGCACCAAATTTGACAAAGATATTCAGGAAATGAAGGGTAATCTCGGCATCGGCTGTATTTCAGATTTCGAGCCGCAGCCACTGATTGTCCGTTCCCACCACGGCACTTTTGCCATCACGACCGTCAGCAAGATCAACAACATTGACGAGATCGTTTCTTCTATCTTCAGCAATGGCAACTCGCATTTTCTCGAGATGAGCGGCGGCGATGTCAACCCGACAGAATTGGTTGCTGCACTCATCAACCAGAAGGAAAATCTCATTGAAGGCATTCACTACGCGCTGGAGACCATTGACGGCTCTCTGACCATGATGCTTTTGACTTCCAAGGGCATTTATGCCGCGCGAGATAAATACGGCAGAACACCAATTGTCCTCGGCAAAAAAGAGGACGCGTATTGCATCTCCTTTGAGGATTTTGCGTTCCAGAATCTTGGCTACAAGCCGTATAAGGAATTGGGACCGGGCGAAATTGATGTCATTACACCGGATGGTGTAAAAACATTGCTCGCACCGGGAAATCAGATGAAGATCTGCACCTTCCTGTGGGTATATTACGGTTATCCATCCAGCTCCTATGAAGGCGTAAGCGTAGAGGAAATGCGCTATCGCTGCGGCGAAAAGATGGCAATGCGAGACAACGTCAAGCCAGATATTGTCGCCGGTGTACCGGATTCCGGTATTGCACATGCCGTTGGCTATGCCAATGCCTCCGGTATTCCATTTTCCCGTCCATTTATCAAATATACTCCGACATGGCCGCGTTCGTTTATGCCGACCATTCAGAGCAAGCGAAATCTCATCGCAAAGATGAAGCTGATTGCTGTCCACGATCTCATCAAGGACAAGAGCCTGCTGCTCATTGACGACTCCATTGTCCGCGGTACTCAGCTGCGCGAGACAACAGAGTTTTTGTATGAGAGCGGCGCAAAGGAAGTACACATCCGTCCGGCATGTCCGCCGCTGGTTTATGGATGCAAATATCTGAACTTCTCTCGTTCTTCTTCCGAAATGGATCTGATTACTCGCCGCGTTATCGCTCGTCTGGAAGGCTCCGAGAACGTTTCCGAAGAAGTACTTCAGCAGTACACGGATCCGGAATCTCCGAAGTATGACGAGATGATTGAAGAAATCCGCAAGGAACTGAATTTCACTTCCCTGCGCTACAACCGTCTGGATGATATGCTGGATGCTGTCGGCATTCCGAAGGAAAATCTGTGCACCTATTGCTGGAACGGCCAAGAATAAAATAAGAATCCGTATCGTATACGACAGCGCACCATCAAGCTCGATGGTGCGCTGTTTTTTATGGTTTATAGACCGCTGTCACATACCGAATATGTTCAAATGCTGTCAGATCCTCGCCTCTGCCTGCAAAATATTTCGCCTGAATATCGCGCGGCGACATCCATTCATAAACGAAGAAATGCTCTGTTTCCAATAGCTTTTGCAGTGCGTG
>NZ_JBNMHC010000298.1:0-2817 GCF_050872565.1 Butyricicoccus sp.
ACACCTGCTGCCGCCATTTCCGGCACAAGTGCTGCAAATTCTTCCGGCTTACAGGTATATACAGCCTTGCCGTCTACCATTTCCGGAATGCCTGCATTAGGCTTTGCAATCAACGGAACCTGTGCATATTCTGCCATACGTTCGAGCTGAATCAACATCTTATCCGGTCCCACAGAACAATTCAAGCCGAAGGCATCAGCACCCATGCTCTGCATGATTACCAGCGCCGCGGTGACATCAGTACCCGTCAGTGTCTTGCCATTTTCATCACAGGTAAATGTGACAAATACCGGCTTATCGCTGATGCTCTTTACTGCGAGAATCGCCGCACGCGCTTCCGGAATCGTCATCGTTGTCTCAATGACAAAGACATCCACGCCAGCGTCTTCCAAGGCTTTTGCTTGTTCTGTATAGACATCCAACAGATCATCAAAACTCAAATCGCCAATCGGGTACAAAAATTTGCCGGTCGGCGCAATATCTCCGGCAACCATTGCCTTTTGTCCAACTGCTTCACGGGACAAGCCAACCAATCGTGTATTGTACTCTGTCGTCTGTCCATGAATGCCATTGCCTTCCAGTTTTATGCGATTTGCACCAAAGGTGCTGGCATAGACAATATTGCTGCCTGCCGCAACATAGTTTTTTTGAATGTCCTGAATGGCTTCCGGATGCTCCAAGACCCACTGCTCTGCGCACTGTTCATTGGTGTATCCACGCTTTTGCAGCTGTGTGCCGGTCGCACCATCCAAAATCAATGGAAGCTGTAATTCCATAGGTATCCCTCCGTTTTCTGCTTTGCATATAGGATACCATATGCTGACACCGATGTTAAGTGGCTTTTTGCGGTTTTTGAGATTTTTTGTCTCAGGTCATTGCGGTTACGCAGCTACAAGGGCGCTTTCACTGACACATCCTCCCACTCTTTAAACCAAGCACGGCATAAATCAAAATAGTTCTCTTGCGGCTCATGGTCAAAGGGGTCTTTTTTGACGTATTTGAGAATTTCAGAAGCCGTTTTTGAATAGTTCATATTTGTATCCTCCGAAAATAAAAAAAGAGGTCAGCACTGCAATTCTGTGCCAACCTCTTTAGGTCTGCCCACACCTGCTGTGTGAGCGCGTGTTATTTTGGTTTTATTATATCAGATGATACAGGAAAAGGACACCCTCGCGGATGCCCTTTTTGTTTTTATTCAGATTTTTCGAGCGATTGCTCAGAGATGGAATAATCGAAACCGTCTTTGTCCATGGCTTCATGCATCATCCCGATAATCAGCTGTTGCAGACTTGTTCCGTTCTGCGCGGCATATGCTTTCCATTTTTCCCTTTCGCCTTTGGGGATGCGTGTTTTCACATCGTCAAACTTGGCGTTATACTTTGCATTCGCGTGTTTCTTTTGCTGGTACGCCGATTTTGCCGATGCGCCGTTTAATTCCCTTTTTCGCGCGTCTGATTCTTTACTCATATCTTGCCCTCCTGTCATGAGCAAAGAATAGCATACATGGGTACGTGTTGTCAAGAGACTTTTTTTATTTTGCGAGAAATTTTCCGGTTTACCCGCCGCGCTGGCTGCGGTCATGTCCCCCACCGGTGCACGTGTGTTCTCGTGCTGTGTACGTCAAACTGCACAAACTATTTTACATGTACCCGTGTATATTTGTGTGTATTACCTATATACAAACACGGGTACATGTTGTATAATATAGACAGTTAAGAGAGAGGGACACAACAAAGAAAGCCCCTCTCAAATAACTAAAAAGAAAAGAGCCTAAGCACTAGCATTGCAAAGGCTCTATAGAGAGGGGGGTGAAACCTATGGGTACCCCTGTACCTCTCTACAATACCGGCTATGGCTGGATGTGGTCAGATGGTGTAATCCGCACCACTGATTCATCCGACGAGCTATAGCCACTGATAACCGGCGTGGCGGTTGTAAAACATACCACGCACAAATCAAAATTTATATCGTGCCTGTATTATAACAGGCAGAAGGGAGATTGTCAAGCATGAAGTGCACAAACAATAATTTTTCTCTTATTTTCTCCCAAAAGCTGCACCGATTGCCTGCGCAATATTTTCCACCTGAACAATATGAAAGCTATCTGGAATTTCCATGCGTCCGATGTCCTGCTTTGGCATGATACAAGTCGTAAAGCCCAACCGAATGGCTTCATGAATGCGCTGGCTCACTGCTGTGACTGCGCGTAGTTCTCCCGTCAGACCAACTTCCCCAAAGGACATAACGCCTTCTGGAAGCGGCTGATCTCGATAACTGGACGCCACAGCTAAGGCAATCGGCAAGTCAATTGCTGGTTCATCCAGCCGCATACCACCGATGACATTGATATACGCATCACTGGAGGACAGATACAGTCCTACTCGTTTTTCCAAAATGGCAAGCAGCAGCACCATGCGATTATAATCTACACCGGCAGACATGCGGCGCGGCGTGCCATACGCTGTTTTTGTCACCAAGGCCTGAATCTCTGCCAAAATAGGCCGACTGCCTTCCATCGTGCAGGCAATACAATTGCCCGAAGCGTCCATCGGATGACCGGACAGCATCGCTGCCGATGGATTCGGTACTTCCACCAAGCCGCAATCGCTCATCTCAAACACACCGATTTCATTCGTCGAGCCAAAACGGTTTTTTGCTGCACGCAGACAGCGGAACGAAACCTGCTTCTCGCCCTCAAAATACAGCACACAGTCAACCATATGTTCCAAAATTTTCGGACCTGCCAATGTGCCTTCTTTGTTGACATGACCGACAATAAAAATCGTGACGTTGTGCCGCTTGGCATACTGCATGAGT
>NZ_JBNMHC010000299.1:0-2803 GCF_050872565.1 Butyricicoccus sp.
CTATGTGACGGGATTTCCGTCCTCTGCCGGTGTCTGCGTGGTGACACAGAAGGGCGGATACCTGTTTACGGATTTCCGCTATATTGAGGCGGCAAAAAAGCGCGTCCGCGAGGGCATTCAAGTGGATATGGTACGCCGCTCGTATGCGGCAATGGTCAATGCGGTCTGCCAGCAGGACGGCGTCAAGACTATTGCATTTGAAGAAGGGTTTATGACGTGCGCGGATCACGCACAGTGGGAACCGGCATTGGCGGCAAAAATGCAGCCGATGGGCGCCCTCATCAGCGATTTGCGCGAAGTTAAGACGCAGGAGGAAGTAGAGTGCTGCGTCAAGGCACAGCGCATTGCAGAGCGCGCACTGGCGGAAACACTCAATGATATTCATGCTGGTGTGACGGAAAAACATATCGCATCGCTGCTGGAATTTCGTATGTTGGATTACGGCGGAGAGAAGATGTCGTTTGACCCGATTGTAGTCTCCGGCACCAAGTCTTCTATGCCGCACGGCGTACCGTCCGACAAAATCATAGAAGACGGCGATTTTGTCACGATGGACTTCGGCTGTACCTATGAGGGATACTGCTCGGATATGACGCGTACCGTCGCTGTCGGCCATGTGACAGAGGAGATGGATAAGGTCTATCACATTGTCCTTCGCGCACAGGAAGCGGGCATTGCCGCAGCAAAACCGGGGGTTACCGGTGCGTTTGTCGATAAGGCAGGCCGCGACATCATTGCGGCAGAGGGCTACGGCGCGTGCTTCGGCCACAGCTTCGGTCATGGCATCGGCATTGATATTCATGAGCTGCCGCTGGCAGCACCGCGCTATGAGAAACTTTTGCGCGCGGGCAACATTATTTCGGCAGAACCGGGCATTTATATTCCGGGAAGATTCGGTGTTCGTATTGAAGATATGCTGTGCATTACGCCGGATGGATGCCGAGATTTGACAAATGCGCCGAAACAGCTGACAATTTGCAAGTAAGGCTTGCAAAAGCTGATATAATAGGGTAGAATAATAAGAGATTTACTGAAAATTTATAACTTGTTTTATATGGAGGAATTGTTTTATGCAGGCAGGCGAATTTCGTAACGGTGTTACTTTCGAGCTGGATGGCAATGTATTGCAGGTCATCGAGTTCCAGCACGTAAAGCCGGGCAAGGGTGCCGCTTTCGTTCGTACCAAGATGAAGAATGTTATTACCGGTGCTGTAACCGAGCGTTCTTTCAACCCGACCGATAAGGTTGAGGAAGCTTTCGTAGAGCGCAGAGACATGCAGTATCTGTACAACGACGGCGATCTGTACTACTTCATGGATACCGAGACCTACGAGCAGGAGCCGGTTTCCAAGGAAACTCTGGGCGACGACTTCCGTTTTGTAAAGGAAGAGATGATGTGCAAGATCCTGTCCTACAAGGGCAAGGTATTTGCTGTTGAGCCGCCGATGTTCGTAGAGCTGGAGATCACTGAGACCGATCCGGGCTTCAAGGGCAACACCGCAACCAACACTCTGAAGCCGGCTATCGTTGAGACCGGTGCTGAGGTCAAGGTTCCGCTGTTCATCGATCAGGGCGAGAAGATCAAGATCGATACCCGTACCGGCGAGTACCTGGCACGCGCAAAGTAAAACATACCATCAGCTGACTGTGCAGCATTGATCCGAAGAGGAGGAATGGAACCATGACTGTAACCGAACGTGTCGCATATATTCGCGGCTTATTTGAAGGTTTGGAAATCAACGTGGATAAAAAGGAAGGCCGTCTGTTCAAGGAGATGATTACGCTTCTGGAGGACATGGCGCTGTCCATCACCGATCTGGAGGAAGAAAACGATGCATTGCAGGGTGTTCTCGATGCAATGATTGAGGACATTTACGATGACGATGACTCTTACGATGAAGAGGACGTCGATGAGGACGATGCAATCTATGATCCGGACAATGAACTGTTCGAGGTTGTGTGTCCGAGCTGCGGCGAGGAAATCTATATCGATGAGGCGACGCTGGAGCAGGGAAATATTTCTTGTCCGGCGTGCGGCGAAGAGTTGGAGTTTGATATGTCGTCTCTTGACGAGGACGTACCGGCAGATCCCGACACGATTCCGGCAGATGATTTTGAAGATGCCGATGTACCGGAAGGCGATTTGACCGAAGTATCCTTTGACGAGGCCAACATCCCGGAAGAGGATATTCCGGACGATGAGGAAGACGACTGACGCTGATTGAAAATTTGCAAGGATCGCATGGCTGCCCGCGTGGCCATGCGATTTTTTGCCGAATAACAATGGAAAATCACAGCAAAAAAGTGTATGATAGAGACAGGTAGGAAGGAGGGACTGCGATGACACTGGCTGAGGCGATTGTACGTGCAAAGGCAGGAGAGCAGGACGGCTTTATCTGTCTGTTTTGGCATACGGTGCCGCATGTTTGGCTGGCGGCGGCCATGCTGGGATGTCCCAAGCCGGGAGAAGCTGTTGTACAGATTTATCGGGATGCACAGGCATCCGTACAGGCTCTGCGCTCCCCCAGTGATCTGCGTGTATGGATTGGTACACAGGCGTATGCGGTCTTGCTGCGACAGGAAGATCGTAAGGGAACCGGCATTCCGGCGTTGACGCAGCAGCCGCAGGCGGCGTATCAGCTCATGTGTGAGCTGCCGAGACTGGAACGGCTGGCACTGCTTCTCCTGTGCGGAGAGGGATGTTCTGCGCCGCAGGCATCGGAGATTCTTTCGCAGCCGGAGATTGAAATCAAGCGCGCCCTGCGCCGCGCCCGGCAGATGATTTCCGAACAGATGCAGGATA
>NZ_JBNMHC010000300.1:0-2785 GCF_050872565.1 Butyricicoccus sp.
AATCGCTTCAAAGAGGGCAAAATCCGCGTGCTCGTTGCCACAGATATTGCGGCTCGCGGCTTGGACATCAGCGACTTGTCGCATGTCATCAACTATGATGTGCCGACAGAGCCGGAAAACTATGTGCATCGTATCGGCAGAACCGGCAGAGCCGGTCACGGCGGCATTGCAATTACGTTCTGTCAGGCAGATGAAGTGCCGTATCTGCGCCGCATTGAGAAAACCATCGACCGCGAAGTTCCGGTGCGCGAAGATAATCCGTATCCGATGCAGGAAAAGCCGCATGAGGGACGCGGAAACGGCCGCTCTCGCTCGCGCCGCGGCAATCGCGGCAGACGCAGCCTGAACAACCAGAAAAAGCCATCGGAGACTGCCGGTGAGCAGAATCAGACGGAAAAATCGTCGGAAGGAAAAGAGAATACCTCTCGCCGTCCGCGCCGCAGACGCAGACGCCCGAGCGGAGAAAACCGCCCGAATTCGACGAATAGCAATGGATAAGATGCATTGACTTTTTAAACATACGATGCTATACTGAGCATAGAAAAAGGCATACCGATAGACGGTTGCCACATAAAGAGTTTATGGAAAGAATAATCCGCCTTATGTCGCAGTGAGGCGGATTACTTCTTGTTTATCCTGAGAATCAGGTCTATCAATGCAACAATGAACGTGCCGATTGTAAACAATTCGGTATATGTAACATAATGCACTGCATCACCCCCTAACCGTTTAGATTTGGGGGCAGTTTCAGAAGCGCCCCCAGATAGTTAGAGGGCAACCGCCTACCGTTATGGTATGCCTCGAATACTATCTTATCAGACTGACTTCATCTGGTCAAGATTGACTTTTCGCACCGGCTTCTCGGCTCTCCCTCTGGGAGAGCTGGCATTTGCAGAGCAAATGACTGAGAGGGCGAAGTAACGCGAGCAGGTACGTATCAGAGTAAATCTTATGCGAATTCTGTCGATTGGATAAAACTCCCTCAGTCTTGCCGCAAGGCGGCAATCCAGCTCCCTCAACGAGGGAGCCAGCCCTTTGTGCGTAAGACAAAGACAAATCCCGCAGTTTCATCGTAGAAACTGCGGGGTTTTTGCATAAACGCTCCAATCCCCGCCGGGGAGGCGGGGACTGGAGAAGGAAAATAAATTGGTGGTATTCGAGATTAGACCTGAACCCAAACAGCGCCCTTGTCTGCGGATTCTGCACAAGCATTGATCCACTTGATGCCGTCAATGCCGTGCTCCAGATCTGGATAAATAACGTTTTTCACGGTTTCTTCGTCTCCGCGGTCCTTTGCGTCCATAACAACAGCGAAACGCTTGTACAGGTTGGACCAGGAGTCAATCAGACCGGTGTAGTGCAGAGCACCGATGCGCTCATCTTCCTGTGCCGACGGATCCAGATAATCCAAGCCGCGGTACAGCAGCTGCTCCGGCTGACCCTGAATCTGGTATTTTACAATATCCGGGCGAGCGTCGTTCCACTCCAGAGAAGCCTTGGAACCGACGATGCGGATGTGCTGAGAAGACATGTCGCCAGCGTTGACGCAAGAGCACCACATACGGCCGACAGCGCCGTCTTCATAATGCATCAGGACATACGCATTGTCTTCCAGCGGATAACGGGAACCGACAAATGCCTGACGGTCACACAGAACTTCCTTCAGCTTCTGATCCGGGCAGATGAGCTGAGACATGTAGTAGGTATGTGTGGACAGATCGCCCAGAACAAATGCCTTGCCAACCTTGGTCGGATCTACGCGCCACTTTTGACCTTCGTTCTTGACATCGCCTTCCGGATCGCAGCCGAAGCCGTGTGCATAGCGCAGCTCAATCATGTTGATTTTGCCCAGCTTGCCGGAGGTTACCATTGCGCGCATCTGCTTGAGCATGTCGAAACCGGAGAAGCCGTAAGTGACAGCGACAATCTTGCCCTTTTCTTCAGCCAGCTTCTTGATTTCTTCACCCTGCTCTGCCTCAAAGAACAGCGGCTTTTCGCAGATAACATGCAGACCTGCTTCCAGTGCAGCCTTGGTAACTTCATAGTGCAGGAAGTTCGGAGTTGCTACGTCGACAACTTCGATGCCGTCCTCGCGCTTTGCCTCTGCCTCGAACATTGCCTTGTAGTCCGGATAGCAGCGCTCCGGATCCATGCCCAGGCTTACGCCAAATTCTCTGCCGCGCTCTGCATCGACATCAAATGCTGCTGCCTTGAGCAGGAACGAGGTGTTGTCGCGCATTGCGCCCAGACGATGCTTGTAGCCTACCTGCGAAGTCTTGCCTCCGCCTACGATACCCCAACGGAACGGTTCTCTCTGAATCAGCTTTTCACCTAAATACATACTCCATACATCCTTTCTCGTGCTTCACAAACATCATTCGACTTGTGAATTTCTTATTCCATACCAATTGTTTCAAAATCTGCGAAAAACGAAAATTTTGATTTGTTTTTTTGTTGTTTTCGTTTTCGTTGTCTGTATTATACGGCAGGATTGACAAAACGTAAATATCGGATATAATGGAAAACATCATCGATTTTGCGGAAAAGAGGAACGGCAAATGTATGAACTGGGAGCGGGGATTCTGCCCAACTCGGTCTGTGTGCCGCTGACGGCGACGGCGCGCGCACAGGCCCTGTATTTTTATCCGGTGCTGTGCGGACATTATTTCTGTGACAGCCAATATCAGGTCAGCCGGCCCTATTATGACAATCCGCTGCTTGTCTTTGTGCGCAGCGGCACCATGACGCTGGAATATGACGGCGCGGTGTATCACGCGGAAAAGGG
>NZ_JBNMHC010000301.1:0-2784 GCF_050872565.1 Butyricicoccus sp.
CGCCTAATTCTCCATGTACCAGACAGATATTCAGCTTGAACGGATCGAGCTTCACATCCAGCGGAATGGATGCCTTGTTGTCCTGAAAAGCAGCGCCCCAGATGATCGTATTGCCGTCGGCAAGCGCAACAGGAGTCAGCGTGCGCGAGGTAAACACATGCAGATTGGACGGAAGCGGCTGCGTGGCATACGGAGAGGCGGCATGATAGTAGTCATGATTGCCCGGAGAAAGAAAGATCGGACACGGGCACTTGGATAAAATGGAAAATACAACAGACGAAATCTGCGGGCGAACTTCCGGAGAATCAAATAAATCTCCGGCAATCAGCAAGGCGTCCGCAGCGGATGCTGCGGCCTGCTGTACGAGCGCCTTGAGTGCAGTCAGCTGCAAGCGAATGGCTTGCGCGGCACTCTCCGGCGGAAGAAATTCAAATTTTGCGCCGATGTGAAGATCTGCGGCGTGGATAATATTCGGCATGGAAAGACCTCCCAAATTTACAAAAAACAAAAGAACACCATTGTCTTCTCTCTCGTATTATATCAGGTTTCTGTGGCATTGCCAATAAAAAGACAAAAAACAAAACAGCCATCCATATCGGATGACTGCTTTGCTTTCGCATACGTTTCACAAAATAAAAAGGGGGTAAGAGAAATTCAAAGATACCGGCATATCTTTTGTATGGATGAGGTGTTTTCGTTCCCTCGTTCCATGCTCCTAGTATACCGTATTCGACAACAAAAGTTGTGAACAAATAGTAAAACCATTGTTACGTTTTTATGTGCAGTTTGCAAAAACTCCCAGAAAATGCAAGGCTTAGAACCGCTGCTGCTTGCGAATGCGGCGAATATCACTGCCGATGAAGCGCAGCTGCGTAAATTCTCCTAAGATTCGTGAAGCAATGGCAGGAGAATAGCGGTTTTCCAGCTCTGCGGGCAGAAGATTGGTGCTCAGGATCGTTGGCTTTCGGCTCATAAGGCGTCTGCTGATGAGATCATACAGACAAGAAATGTGAAAAGCACTGGGCATTTCCGTTCCGAGATCATCGACGATGAGAAGGTCTGTGTTGCGGAAGCGTTCGACAGCATGAGACGCGGCGGATGGGTCACCGGTACGGAATTTGACAGAATTGTACTGGTCAAAGATAGAAATCGCGGTGTCGTATGTGACAGAGAAACCGCGCTCGGTGACGGTGCGAGCGATGCACGAGGATAAGAAGGTCTTGCCGAGACCGGTAGAGCCAAATAGCAGCAAATTCTCATAGGAAGAACCAAAGTGCTCGGCAAAGCTGTGGCATCGCTGTAAATTTGCCTGTGCCATTTGACGGGGAGAGAGACCAAATCGGCTGTCCGGCTGAGAGCTGTAATAGTCCAGACGAAACGTCGAAAAGGTTTCTTTGTCAACGGGCAGCAGAGTGGACAGAGCTTGCTTCTGCATTTCCGCCGCGCGGCGTTTGACGCAGGTGCACAGGTGATTGCCGTCATAACCGGTGTCTCGGCAAATCGGACAGCTGACCGTGACGGCAAGATAATCTGCCGGATAGCCGTTGTCTAGCAATAGCTGTCGCTTTTCTGCCTGCAAAGCGAGGTTTCGCTGCTTCAATTGCTCGATTGCGGCGTCTGTATTGTTGGATTCAAAGGCGATACGCATGGCTTTTGCCGCCGTACCGCGCAGTTCACGGTCAATTTCTCCTAACCGTGGTATATCCATGGTCAATTGGTAGCGGCGGCTCTCGGCTTCCGCTTCATAGCGGTCGTGCTGCTGCTCCAGCTGACGGAGAATCGAAGAAATCAATGCTTTATCATACGCCATGTGCGTTGTCCTCCTTTGTCATTGCGTGGAATTCTGCGAGCCATTCACGCTCCCAGTCGGCAAGATTGCCGTTGTTGGTCGGCTGCACTGGATTTTGCGGCTGCTTGTTCGCAATCGGCTGGCGCAGATTCGGCTCAACCGCAGTGATTTCCGCTGCGGTGTGCAGACCCTTCTGATGCCAGTTTTCTAAGATGCCGTTGAGATATTTCCAGCTGAATTTTCCCAATCGGTCATACATGCGCTCTTTGGCAATTTTGACAGCCTCTGCGTCAAAGCCGCGCCGAATAAAACGAGATAAATAGCGATATTCGTCTGGCGCAGGGTCTCGGCCTGCCATATCCAAGGCGCGCAGCATGGCGTCCATCAATGGCTTTTCTCGCTCGCGCTGGGCGAGAAAATCGGCGGCAGCCTCAGCGGTAAAGATACCCATATCTGCCCAGAGATATGCCTGCTCTTGAATGTCGCGGCGAGAAACGGTTCCCTTGCTGCGGTGCAGATAGCTGAGCAGATCAATGAGCACATCTGCCGGCAGGCCCAGATAGTCGTAGGCCTCCATCATGGTGCGCATTTGGGATTCAGTTAACGGGCGTCCGAGCACCATTTCCGCTGTCTGGCAGACAGAGGAAAATCGATGGTCGTTCTCGCGGCGCTTCCGCATCTCAGATAATTGATAGGTCGGCGGCGCGGACGGACGGTCCTGCACAAACTGCTCGTTGGATGTGTGGACGAGACGCAGGTTGGTCAGCGTGTGTACCGCGCGGTCGTAGCGGTCGCGCGTCAAATGCAGGTCTCGCATCGCTTCGCGCGCATCAAAGGCTTGTCCTTTGCGGACAAGATAGAGATATACCAACGCGCTGTCGCCGTCATAGCAGGTCAGAAGCGTGTCAACGACATCGGCGCGTAAGACACAAAAGTCCCCGCCAGCGGGGATCAGAGATGAGAGAGACATAATTTCCTCCGAAGAAAAATCCTGC
>NZ_JBNMHC010000302.1:0-2778 GCF_050872565.1 Butyricicoccus sp.
CGAGATCGCTCGTCTCGTAGAGAACGACGGTCAGGTTCGTGATAAGCTGCGCGTTATCTTCGTACAGAACTACAACGTATCCTACGCAGAAAAGCTGGTAGCTGCTGCAAACGTATCCGAGCAGATTTCTACTGCTGGTACAGAGGCTTCTGGTACCGGTAACATGAAGCTGATGCTCAACGGCGCAGTTACTTTGGGCACGCTGGACGGCGCAAACGTAGAGATTGCACAGGAAGCTGGCATGGAGAACGAGTACATCTTTGGTGCAACTGTTGATGAGATCGAGAAGGAAGAGCACAACAACTACATTCCGTATCACATCTACAACAACGATCCGAAGATCAAGCGCGTCATGGAAGCTCTTGTCAACGGTACGCTGGACGATGGCGGCACCGGCATGTTCAAGGAGCTGTATGATTCCATCATCCACAATGTAGATTGGGGTCAGAGCCATCCGGATAAGTACTTCCTGATGTATGACTTCCAGAGCTATGTAGATACTAAGCTCAAGATCAACCGCGATTACAAGGACAAGTACGCATTCGCTGAGAAGTGCTGGAGAAATATCTGCAACGCAGGTAAGTTCAGCTCGGATCGTACCATCAAGGATTACGCTGATAACATTTGGCACATTGATCCGATTGAGTTCGATTAATCGCTGAAAATCAGATAAAACATAAGGCGACAGGATTTTTCCTGTCGCCTTTTCGTGTGTCATTTTGTATGTTACGGCTTGCAGGTTCCACACGGGGAGTAACCCTGCGAAATCAAATCCGAGCGTTTACCGGTAAAGGATTTTTTATTGGCTGCGCTGATCTTGTTGACGCTGGAACAGCTTGGCTTGTGGAACTTCTTAGAATTGGTATTCAAAATATACGTTTGTGTCGTTTCTCCGCTTGGCTGAGAAGGCGTAGACGTCTGATAGCTGTCGCCGGTCACGTAATCGACAACGATACCAGGCTGTACATTGTAGCAGTATACACAGAAGGTGACACCGGCGCCGTTGTCCTCGACGGACTGTGCTTCCATCAATACGCCGTTTGCAACGGCATCATCTCCCTCAAATACCGGTGTGACGCGATACAGTACATGATTTTTGGTTTCTTTTACATAGTCTGCAACCATGTTTTCAAAGTCCAACATGCCTTGTACATTGAGATAGCGTGTGCCGGTGATAAGGTTTAACTTGTTTGCATTTTCCGCAGTCAACTGATAGCCGATAAGATGGCAGCGGTTATATAAATACTTGCCGTCTACAATATCATATTTTACCGAATGCCAGCCGGTTGGTTTGACACTGCTGATGTCACCGCGTGGTTCTGTCGGCATCAGATCAATACCAACATTGGCATATGCCTCATCGCAGCGTCCCATCCAGTCTAAATCACTGTATTGCTCGAAAGAAACCGTTGTCTTGTCAGAACTGGTGAAAAAAGGCGTATTATTGTTGACAACGGCGTATGCCGCGCCGGAGTAATCCGGCACATCATCGTAATGAAAACCGGTAGGGGAAATCGCTGCTGGCTTCATCTCGATGCCGCCAGTGTAATTGGTCAGCATTGCGGCGGTTTCAGCACGGATTGCACTGTCTAATGGTTTTAAGTATCGCTTTCCATTAGAAGTAGAACCGGAGATAACCCCGTTTTGCACTGCCCAGCGCATAGCCGTTGCTGCCCAGCTGTCTACACGGTTGGCGTCTGCAAAGTCGGATAAGCTGCCGTTGGTATAAGGTCTTCCGGCATCTGCATATAAGAATACCGCCAGCTGCTCACGCGTGACATTGGCATTTGGGCTGAATGTAGTTGGAGACGTGCCGCCTGTGATGCCGTTTTGACTTGCCCAGAGCACGGCTTGATAATACCAATCGCCTGATTTTACATCGTAAAATGGATTGTTTCCGTTGACGGATGGTCTGCCCGCTATGTTATACAAGGTTTGAACAAATGCTGCGCGCGTCGTTGTTCCGCGCGGAACAAAGGTCGTGTTGGATGTGCCGCTCATATACCCCTTGTCGAATACGGTCTGCACAGCGTTGCAGAACCAACCAGAAGAACTGACATCGGCGAATCGATGAGCGACCTTTGTCGGTGTATTCCATGCGAAAGCACTGGTACAAATTGTACTCACCGTGAGGGCAGCTGTCAGCAGACAAGCACCCAATCTTTGCTTGAATTGTTTCAAAAGTATCTCTCCTTTTTTATTTTTTTGCAGGAATATAGATTTCTTCGGTTATTCGTTCATGGGAGTTTCCTACAAAGTCTGTAGTTTCTATCTGTGTCCAATGTGGCTGCGTCAGCGTAAGATCCAGATAAAAATCTGTAGGATAACTGCGATTCCAGCGATACAAAATAAATGCTTCGATGCGGGGTTCAACTTCTGCCAGAGAACAGGTTTCAACAAAGCAGAAATCTCCTGCTGCCGCTTCGTGCAAAAATTGTTCCGACACAACGATCTGTGGAGTCTGTTCCGCAGCAAATTGCCCGTAAGAATAGGTGTTCATCCATAGCTTTTTGTTGTGCGTACGCTGCAAAATGTGTTCTCGCAGCACGCGATCCTGACTTTGCCGCCGATGATTAAACAGCATACCGCCATGGTCATCAATGACACAGATGACAATCATTCGATCATCTCCTTTCGCCTCGTATTGTAACATATCCTATGAGGAAAAGCAAAATCGCTTCCCAAGGCTGGGAAGCGATAGTATTAAGCGGGAAGTGTGCGAATCGTAAAGAAAAATGTTGTTCCTTTGCCAACTTCGGTCTGTACCCAAATAGTTTC
>NZ_JBNMHC010000303.1:0-2776 GCF_050872565.1 Butyricicoccus sp.
GACGTCTCCCAGCCGCAGCGGCTGCCCCGGATACGAACGCACAGCGGGACGAATGGGGGCTGTGCGAATATCCAAATCTTCGCCGTAATAGCGCGTGAGAATTTGATACGGCGTGAGTCCTTGGTTGGCGAGGTCAACGGTACCCCATTGGCTCAGACCATCGCATTGGACACGCCGACCATCACAGTAGGCGGCAAATAACGGCTGGACAAAGCCGGGACGCGCCAAATACCGATCAAACAGCTCGTTGACGAGCACGGCGACAGTTTCAAAAATATCTCGTCCGTTGACAAAGGCCTGATCGTAGGCGGTGGAATTGGTGATGTCAAAATCATATCCGCGCGAACGATACCATTCGGTGTAGATGCGGTTGAGGGCAAAAGAGACTTGGGCGTAGATATTGGCGCGTAGGGCGTTCTCCGGCCATGTGGGGTATAATTCACTGGATGCAACGTTTTGGATGTATTCCAGAAAGGGAACCGTGACGTTTTCTGCGGGTTCATCCGGTCTGCCGAGATGCACGGTAATGGTCTCTGGAATATAGGAATACTCTGGCATTTATTCCCTCCCTGAACCGGATGGGCCGGTTTCTGTGCTGTTGATGACGATGGTTTTGCGCAGCTCATCGACGGAGCGCGGCGGAATCATGGCGACGGGCAGAACCGTTGTGATACCGGAAAAAATCGCGGTGTCTAATACCGTGACCGGACGATAATCGGGATGGTCAATGTTGACGCGGTAAGACGCATAGGGCGGCGCGGTCTCCGCGTCTTGATCGGCGAGAGATGGGGCTTCCAGAGCAATCGGAGCCGTCGCACCGCTGCTGTCCGTGCGGATGGAAACACAGGGCGTTTGGTCGTTGTCCGGACAAAAAATCGTCACCAGCGCACCGGCGACGGGCACCGCACCGCGTGCGGCACGGGTCTGTACAATCAGCGTTCCTGTAGGCATGGTAATCTCCTCTCTTCCATCGGGAATACAGAGCAGTGTATGCGGGAGAACAAATGAATATGAGGGGGGAAAATTGGCTCCCTCGTTGAGGGAGCTGTCATTTGCCTTGCAAATGACTGAGGGAGTAACCAGTTCGCCCTGACGAATTAGAGTAACTCTGATACGAACTTGTTTGCGTGCTGCTCCTTCCGTCACGGCTGACGCCGCGCCACCTTCCTCAAGGAGGAAGGCTTTTTTAGCAGCAAGACAAAAAGCACCAGTTCCGGAAAATTCCGGTTCTGGTGCTTGGTTTTTGCGCTGCGAGAGTTTCAGGGATAGTTACTGCTTCTCGTACATATACATGGTGTAGTTGTTGCCGTTGAGCATGAGGAACAGATAGCCCTCGAACATGCCGACAGTGTACTTCTTGTCGCTGTTGCCGTTGTTGATGGTCAGGCAGTAGGTCTTTTCGTCATAGGTGTAGGTGCAATTTTCCATCTTGTCGTCCTCACCCATGGTGCAGGTACCGTCATCGTTGAGCTTCAGCTCATAGGTGCCGCCGGTTGCATCCTTCCATTTTCCTGTGAAATCGGAAAGGGAAAGGGCGGTGGTGCGCTTGTCGCGGAGGAAATAGCACTGGTTCTGGTCGTAGAAGCATACCAAAACGTCTCCGAGAACGGTGCCGAACAGTGTTTCCGTGCCCTTTTCATTGGACAAGACAACGTATTCTTCGTTCTTGAATTTATCCGCCAGCTTGAAGCTGTCATTCTGCGAATAATAGACATACTTGCCGCTCAGACCTTCCGTAGAAAACTTGGTGGCAACGGTACTGGTATAAGTGCCGTCTGCATTAAAAGTGATCGAACGGTCAGTGTCCGGGGCAGACCATTTGCCGTCAACGGTGACTGCCGGATTTTCCAACACATCGTAGGTTTCCGCTGCGGTCGGTGCTTGTCCACGGCGCGTACAGCCGGAAAGCAGACCGACTGCCATCACAGCGGCAAGAGCAAGGGATAGTATTTTTTTCTTCACAATAAATTCTCTCCATTTCTGTCATCAGATACAGTCTATTATACTTGTCCAGACAACAGAAATCAACAAGATTATCCCTCTTTTTCTGCTTTGAGCTGGCGCAGGGCCTTGACGACAATCGCCTGATCGTCCAGATGATTTGGCTCGCCGGAAACGCAGACAGAGCCAATCATGCCGGTGCCTGCGAGCACAATCGGCATACCGCCGCCGCCCGGGGCAAAATCATCGGCGTTTAATTTGCGGCCTTCCAGTGATTCGCCGCTTTCCTCCAGCATACAGCCAAAGCACAGCGAACCCATCTGCATCAATTCGACGGCGTTGCGCTTGCGCTCCAACCACAGCTCGCTGTCTGGACGAGCACCATCCTGAAAATAGCGGAAAACAGTCAGACCGTTGATGACAATTTCCGAGGCAATCGGTGCCGGATAGCCTTGAGACGCTTTGTTGATGAGCAGTCCCAGACGCAGAGCGTCGGCACGGGAAAACGAGGAGAATGTCAGTTCCTGCTCCAATGCGGACAGGGATGCAAATGTTTCGGACATGATAACAGCCACCTTCCTATACAATTCGTATAAATAAATATAGAACATACAAAAAGCAAATGTATTGCTCGCTTGTATCTGTATCAATATCGTATCACGAGACATACGGGTTGTAAAGATAAGGAAGAAGGGAGAGAAAAATGGGAAAGACAGGAAAATTGTCAAAAATATTGTTTTTTTTGCACGATGTGAGTATAATAGAAGGCGCTGAAAGGATAATGACATTGTTGTTGAAAAAATTCGACAGCAGGTATAGTTGAAACAAAATGAAA
>NZ_JBNMHC010000304.1:0-2772 GCF_050872565.1 Butyricicoccus sp.
GAGTTAGACCATCTGACAGATTTTGATACGGTAGATGCATGGCTCGGTGCGATGCTGCATACATTCTTTGATATGCTGTTTGATTTTCCAGATGCACGGCATCAGAGTATCATTCAGCAAGCGGCAGCCTATATCAAAGAACATTTGTCTGAAAAGGTGAGTCTGGAACAGGTAGCAAGCGAAGTGCATCTGTCAAAATCGTATTTGTGTCGTATTTTGAAGGAAGAGCTTGGCTGTACATTTACTGAATACACCAATCGTCTGCGGATAGAAAAGAGCAAACTGTATCTGCATTGCGGGGATATGTCGCTGTCAGAAATTGCTTGTGCCGTTGGTTTTGATGACCAGAGCTATTTTACCCGTGTTTTTCGGCGGCAGGTAGGTGTTCCGCCCGGAAAATATCGCGCAGGAGCAACGAGTGCTTGATTTTTATCACTAGAAATGTTTTAAAATACAACAAGATACAGCGCAGTAAGGAGAAAATATCATGAAAAGAAATATGGATCAATGGACAAAAGAATTATTAGATGCTCCAGTAAAGAAGGCATTGCCGGTATTGTCTTTCCCGTCTATTCAGCTGATGGGTATTACAGTAAAGGAACTGATTAATGACAGTGATTTACAGGCAAAGGGTATGAAAGCCGTAGCTGACCGCACACCGAATGCAGGCGGTGCCGTATCGCTGATGGATTTGTCTGTGGAGGCAGAATGTTTCGGCGCACCGATTCGCGTATCCGATGACGAAGTTCCAACGGTCATCGGTCCGGTTCTGGATACAGAGATTGACGAGGATGAGCGCATGAAGGCGGCAGAGGCTCTACAGGTACCGGAAATCGGTGCTGGCCGCACGCAGATTTATATTGATGCCATTGAGAAAGCGATGGATCTGATTACTGATCGTCCGGTATTCGCAGGCGTCATTGGACCTTTTTCTTTGGCTGGACGTTTGATGGATGTGACTTCTTCACTGATTTATTGCTATGATGAGCCGGATATGGCACATGTTGTGCTGGAAAAGGCAACAGAGTTTATCATCAAGTACATTCAGGCATATAAAGCAATCGGTGCAAACGGTGTTGTCATTGCAGAGCCACTCGCAGGCTTGCTGTCTCCGTCGCTGGCAGTTGAATTTTCCGGCGACTACTGCAAGCGTATTGTAGAAGCGGTAAAGGACGAAAATTTTGCGGTCATTTATCACAACTGTGGCAATACTGCCAATGTCACACTGGAATCTATTCTCAGTGCTCATGCCAATGCGTATCATTTTGGCAACGCAGTTGACATGGAGGAAATCTTGTCCAAAGTTCCGGCAGATGTTATCTGTATGGGTAATGTCGATCCGGCTGGTCAATTCCGCAACGGTACACCGGAATCGGTTCGAGAAGCGGCATTGTCTGTCATGGAAAAATGCTGTAAGTATCCGAATTATGTCATTTCTTCCGGCTGTGATATTCCGCCGATGTCCAGCTGGGATAACATTGATGCGTTCTTCCACGCAGTAGATGACTTCTACGCAAAGTAACGGAAAATTAAACATAACAAGCAAAGCGGCTGAATCCAAGGATTCAGCCGCTTTTGTGTTGTCTATATCTAAGATTATGACGGTTGGAACTGACTGTTATACAGCTTGTTGTAGAAGCCGCCGGCCGCCAAAAGCTCTTGATGCGTGCCCTGTTCGATGATTTTGCCGTCACGCATGACGAGAATCAACGAAGCGTTGCGAATCGTAGACAGGCGATGAGCGACGACAAAGCTCGTTCTGCCTTCCATGAGCGTGTCAAACGCCTGCTGTACCAGAAGCTCTGTGCGCGTATCAATGCTGGAAGTTGCTTCGTCCAAGATCAGCATCGGCGGCAGGCACAACATGACGCGAGCAATACACAGCAGCTGCTTTTGACCTTGGCTGACGCTTTCTTCGGTCAGGACAGTATCTAATCCCTTTGGCAATCGGCGAATGAAGTCCCAGCAGTGGGCAGACTTTGCCGCCTGAATCACTTCTTCTTCGCTGGCATCCGGACGGCCGAAGCGAATGTTATCGCGTACCGTGCC
This sequence comes from Butyricicoccus sp., assembly GCF_050872565.1. Taxonomy (GTDB): domain Bacteria; phylum Bacillota; class Clostridia; order Oscillospirales; family Butyricicoccaceae; genus Butyricicoccus_A. The sequence continues at coordinate 2,050 of NZ_JBNMHC010000304.1, forward strand.
GCTCTTGAGCCATGTTTCCTGTAAGACCATGCCAAAGCTGCTGCGCAAGGCATGGCGGGAGATGCTGTCAATCGGGACGCCATCAATGGAGATTGTGCCGCTGTTGACGTCATAAAAGCGCATGAGCAGGTTGATAAATGTTGTTTTGCCGCAGCCGGTCGGACCGACGATCGCGATGCGCATACCCGGCTTTGCCTGCAAGTTAAACTGTTCAATCAGCGGATGAGCAGCATCATAGCAGAAGGATACATCACGAATATCGACTTGTCCGCGCACGGTGCCCAACTCCTGCTTGGCATCCGGCTTTTCTTCCGGCTCTTCCATCAGTGCAAAGACGCGGGAGGCACAGGCCAGTGCATTTTGCAGCTCTGTGACCACAGAACTAATATCGTTAAACGGCTTCATATACTGGTTTGCATAAGCGAGTAGGACGGATAGTCCGCCGACCGTCAAACTACCGAGAGGAATGAGCAGAACACCGACCAAAGCGACACCAGCATAAATAATGCTGTTGACAAATCGGGTGCACGGATTGGTCAGGCTGCTGTAGAATGTCGCCTGCTGGCTGTATTTCATCAGTTCTTCGTTGATTTCTGCGAAACGAGCCGAAGCACGGTCTTCATAGCCAAAAGCTTTTACGACAGTCTGACCGCCCATCATTTCGTCGATCAGTGCGGTCTGGCGTCCGCGGACTTCACTCTGCTTCTGGAACAGACGATAGGA
>NZ_JBNMHC010000305.1:0-2725 GCF_050872565.1 Butyricicoccus sp.
GCATCAATTTTTTCCTGCTGCAGCAGGCTGACCTGCCGATGCCAGTTTCCCGCGTGCGCATCGCCCTGAATGCCGTAATCCGGCACAAGCTGTGCCTCGGCAACCGGCTTCTTGGGTGTGCCGCGTTTTTCGCTGATACAAATCGCTGTCACAATTCCCATATTATCCTCCAATCCGATTCATAGTCTGTCGCTCTGCATCTGTCTGATTGCTTCCGAAGCAATGCGTCTTCGGCTTATGATAGATGCTCTGGCGCATGACTTCCCGCAGGGCATCATCCGACTTACCAGTGCGCAGCAAGCCGCGCAAATCGTTATGTATGCCATAGCTCAGACACGGCTTGAGCTGTCCCGTGCTCGTCAGCCGTACGCGATTACATGTGCGGCAAAACCGATGAGTCATCGGCGCAATCAATCCCACTTGGCCGATAAGTTGCTCACTGCGATAGTATCGCGCCGGTGCACTGGCATCCTGTGTCTGCACCGGCTGCAAATCGCTCCAGCGGCGGCGCAGCAGACGCAGCACCTGTTCCGCGTCACCGTCTTTGCCAATCTGCCCCCGTCCCAGTGGCATCTGTTCGATAAACCGAACGGAAATCGGAAGCTCCTGTGCCAAAGCGGCAATATTCTCCCATTCCTCTCGATTTTCTCTCAGCAAAACCGTATTGGTCTTGGTTTTCAATCCCGCCTGCACACAATCCCGCAGCAGCGCCCGCCAATTTGGCATGACATCTTGTCCGGTAATCGCCGCAAACCGCTCCGGTCGCAGCGTGTCCAAGCTGATATTCACAGCATTCAAGCCTGCCCGCACCAACTCCGGCAGTGCATCCGGCAGCAAAACGCCGTTTGTCGTCAGGGCAATTGTCGTGATCTCCGGAATATCCCGCAGCATCCGAACCAAGTCCGCACAGCCTTTGCGCACCAGCGGTTCCCCGCCGGTAATGCGCACCTTGGTGATGCCCAGAGAAGCGGCAATGCGCACCAGCCGCACAATTTCTTCATAGCGCAAAATATCTGCGTGCTGCAGCAGCGGCACATCGTGCGGCATACAGTAAAAGCAATGCAGATTACAGCGATCTGTGATAGAAATACGCAGATAGTCAATGCTTCGTCCAAACTGATCGGTCACGGCTTCACCTGCTCAAACGAGAAATCGCCGCTGCGGCCGCCGTGCTTTTCTATCAAATGCACCGCCGTGATCTCCATGCGCTTATCCAACGCCTTGAGCATATCGTAAATCGTCAGCAGCGCGACATTGCATCCGGTCAGTGCTTCCATCTCTACGCCGGTCTTGCCATCGCAGGCGACAAGACAGCGCGCTTCAATCGCCCGTTGTTCCGGAAGCAGTTCAAATGTCACTTTACAGTTGGTCAAATGTAAACGATGACACAGTGGAATCAAATCCGCTGTTTTTTTTGCGGCCATAATGCCTGCAATTTGCGCGACGCCAAGCACATCACCTTTCTTTGCTGTGCCCTGCTGCACCGCCGCAAACGCCTCGGCATTCATATGAATTTCGCCGCGGGCGATTGCCGTTCGATGCGTGATCTGCTTTTCGCCGACATCGACCATAACCGCGTTTCCCGCTTGGTCAATATGCGTGAGCTTGTGTTCCATCTGTTATTACACGCCCTTTCCAAACCCGCAGTTCGGGAAATGGCAAACCTCGCAATTGAGACACAAGCCGCCGTTTCCCAGTCCCGCCAGCCATGATGCGGTAATTGGCACATCCGCCAGCAGGCGCGGCAAAACCAAATCAAAAATCGTCCGCTTGGCATACATCACGCAGCCGGGCAGGCCGCATACCGGACGGCCATCCGGCATATACGAAGCAAGGAACATGGCTCCCGGCAGCACCGGTGCGCCATATGACACAATCTGCGCGCCGGTATTGCGAATGGCGAGCGGCGTGCGGTCATCCGGGTCAACGCTCATGCCGCCCGTGCAAAAGACCATCTCACAGCCATCGTGCAGCATGGTTTGAATCGTCTGCGTAATGACCGCCGCATCATCGCCCGGACAGACATGCGCGGTCATCGTACAGCCGTACTCTGCGAGCTTTTGCACAATGACATCGGTAAAGGTATCTTGTATCAATCCCTTGGCGACTTCGCTTCCCGTTGTCACAACGCCAAAGGTCTTTTTCTTGAGCGGATACAGCTGGATGAGCGGCTTTTCGCCTGCCGCCTCTTTCGCGCGCTGCATTTTCTCTTTTTCAATTACCAGCGGAATAATGCGCGTGCCGCACAGCTTTGCACCTTTTTTTACGACAAAGCCAGACGGCTGTGTCGCAATCATCATTTCACCCAGGCTGTTGAGGCGGCGCAAGCCCTCCAAATCGACCATAAGCAGGCCGTCTATATCCGCAATCAACTCAATCTTGCCCTCTTTGGCTTCCGAGGCGTGCATGTGCTCGCCCTGACAAAGATCCCGCAAAATTTCCGCCGCTTCATTTTCATGCAGCATGTTCTCGTTGTTTTCCCAGATATAGATATGCTCCTTGCCGACGCTGAGCAGCACAGGAATATCCTCTTCTCGAATGATATGTCCCTTGCGGAACACGGCGTCTTTTGTCACGCCCTTGATAATCTGTGTGATGTCATGACACAGCACCTGTCCCACGGCATCTTCCGTTCGCATCAGTTTCATACGCTCTCTCCTTCCGTCTGCACAGGAAAATACTGCGCCAGCTGCCGCTGGGCATACTGCTTGATGTCCTGCTCATA
>NZ_JBNMHC010000306.1:0-2703 GCF_050872565.1 Butyricicoccus sp.
ATCATTGCCAATGGGGTATTTAAGTTGCCCAAAAAAGTAATTGGCTCATCCAAGACGGCGGGCAGTGTTGTAGATGTCAAAAAGATAGCGAGTCCAATGAAAAATCCAATCGTGCCGGGATTTAACAGGATTTTCTGCCAGCTCAGTCGAACCTTGCCGCGATTGCCTGCGCGTGTCAGCAGCCAGACGCCAAAGGTCCAAATGACGATGTTGGTGGCAACGATATTGATAGAACCGATAAATACGCCGTCATCTCCGTACAGTGCCTGCAATAACGGCAATGCCATAAAACCATTGTTGGAAAAAATGACGCACATGCGTTTGTCAGCATAATCCGAGCTATCTTTGCGAAAGACCAGTGTGGCAATGCCGATACTGATGGCGAGCAGCAGCATGGAGAGCACAAAAGCGATAATGAGCTTGCTCAGCATGGCTCGGTCAAATTCTCGGCAAAAGGAATGAATGATAATGGCGGGAGCGGCAAAATTGATGAGTAGCGCGGACATTTGTCCGGAACCGGCATCTGTTACCAGTTTATATTTGTAACAGATTGCGCCCACGCCGATGAGTAGAAACATGACGATGATCTGCGTGTACAATGCGGAAATATCCATAGGTAGAGAAACCCTTTCTGTGAAACAATTGATTTTATGATACCACCCAGAGCATTCTCTGTCAAAGATTGATTGACAGAAAGCGACTGACAGCGATATACTAAGACTTGTTATATCCTTCCACACCGAATAGAAAAGGAAATGCATCTATGTTTGAAGAAATTTTGCAAAACGTGCGTCTGAAAAAGCCGCTGACGCACTGTATTACCAATTACATTACAACCAATGACTGCGCAAATGTTGTGCTGGCGTGCGGCGCCTCGCCAACGATGGCAGAAGCAGAACAGGAAGCGGCAGAAATTGCCGCGCAGGCGAATGGCTTAGACATCAATATTGGCAATTTGAACAGCCACACAGTTCTCGCCATGCATCGAGCCATTGCGGCAGCCAATCAAGCAAAGGTTCCGGTTGTCCTCGATCCGGTTGGCGCGGGCGCATCGTCTTATCGAATGCAGACACTGCGGGATTTCTTTGCGCAGTACCGGTTTTCTGTTGTGCGCGGCAATGTGTCTGAACTGCTTGCTGTCGGCGGCGCAGCGTCCAACACCAAGGGTGTTGATGCGGGAGCAGCAGATGCTGTGACCGAAGAAAATTTGGAAGAGCGCGTGGCGTTTTTCAAGCAGCTCAGTGCAAAGCTCGGCGCGGTTGTCTCAGTGAGCGGTGCGATTGACATCATTGCTTCGCCGGAGAAGGCGTATATCTGCCGAAATGGTCATCCGATGATGTCGTGTGTCACGGGCACTGGCTGTATGCTATCTGCGCTGACTGCGGCATACTGCGGCGGCAATCCGGACAAGATTCTCGAAGCTGCGGCTGCGGCAACGGTTGCTATGGGCGTTGCCGGAGATATTGCCTATCGGAAAACGACAGAGCAGGGATTGGGCACTGGTTCGTTCCGCGTCTATTTGATCGATGCAATCAGCTTGATGGATGCGGAGACATTGAATGGAGGAATGAAAGTTGAAATTCGATAATAGAAAACAGGCGGTAAAACAGGCAATGCTGTTGTATGCAGTGACAGATCGTGCTTGGGTTGGAGATCGCACCCTGTATGAGCAGATCGAGGAGAGCCTGAAGGGCGGCGCAACCATCGTACAGATTCGGGAAAAAGGTCTGAATCATGCTGATTTTGTCGCAGAGGCAAAGGAAATTGTCAAGCTGTGCCATAAATACGGCGTGATGTGTATCATCAATGATGATGTACAGGCGTGCTTGGAGAGCGGGGCAGATGGTGTGCATGTCGGTCAGGACGACATGGAAGCAGGCGATGTCCGCGCTATGTTGGGCGAGGACAAGATTATCGGTGTTTCAGCGCACAATATCGAAGAAGCACAGCTCGCACAGGCGCGCGGCGCAGATTATCTCGGTGTCGGTGCCGTTCATGCGACGGGAACTAAATCAGAAGCCAAGCCGCTGACTTGGCAGAATATCAAGGATATTTGCGACAGTGTGTCTATTCCGATCACGGCTATCGGCGGCGTCAAGCTGGACAATATGCTAGAGTTGCGCGGAACAGGGGTAGATGGTGTGGCGATTGTCTCTGGCATTTTTGCGGCACCGGATATTGAACAAGCGACAAAAGAGCTGCTTGCACAGGCGCGAAAGCTGGTGGAAGCATGACATTGACCGGCGCAATTTTTGACTTGGACGGCACACTGCTCGACTCCATGCCGTATTGGGCGTCGGTCGGCACGCGATATTTGGAAGAACAGCATGTTGCTGTGCCGGATATTGAGCAGCTGGCACTGCGCATTAAGACCATGACGCTGCCGGAAGCTGCGGATTATTTTCGCAGTGATTACGGCGTGCAGGAGTCGCAGGAGGCCATTTGTGCACGCATCAATCACATGATTGAGGACGATTATCGTTTGCGTGCACCGCTCAAAGCGGGCACAAGAGAGATGTTGGAGCAGATGAAGCAGCGCGGCGTGCGGATGTGTGTGGCAAGTGCCACGGATCACACGTTAGTCGAAGCGGCATTGCGTCGTGTCGGGGTGTTGGATTATTTCTCGTTTATTTTGACCTGCGGTGATTTACAGACGAGCAAAAATCTGCCATATATCTTTGATACCTGCACAGAGCGATTGGG
>NZ_JBNMHC010000307.1:0-2689 GCF_050872565.1 Butyricicoccus sp.
GAGCGGCGATCACTGTCCTTGTCAGGAGGCCTGTCCCCATCACGGAAATTGCTTTGAGTGCGTGACGATTCACCGCGGACACCGCGATCATCTGCCGATGTGCCTGTGGGATATGGTCAATGAGCGCGTTGCAGCGCTATCACATATGACAGAAGGCTCCCTGCATCAGTATGAGCAAACACACGCAAAAAAAGAATAAAAATTTACAAATTTTGCTTATTTTATGCCAAATCATAGAGAAATATTCGTGTTTCGTTGAAAAAGCTCCTGATTTGTAGTATAATAAAAATATACACAAAAAGTGACAGGAGGGACTCAAACGTATGACATGGACAAAACGATTGACGAGTGTGATGCTGGCGGGCGTTATGTGCGCAGCAGCACTGACCACCGGTGCACTGGCAGAGGATGCTGGAGTTGGCGGTTATGATGCGACGCACAGACCGAGCCACAGCGCGGATTATGTGCTGATTGATTCGGCAACCTACGATATGAAAACGTATGCGAAGCAGGAAAGCACGACCTATTGGAACGATGCGCGCGGCAATATTGTCAAAGCGGTTGATTACAACGGCAATGGCGAGCAGACTGGCTGGGAAGCCTATGCCTATAACAGCAGCAACCAGCTGACACAGATCAGCGAATATCAGGGAAACAACCTGACGCAGACCAATACCTATGACCGCGACCAGAACGGCAATATTACCCGCGAAGTCGCTACAGTAAAGGAATCCGGCGGCGACGCCGTGTACGAGTATCTATACACCTATGATTCGCACAACAATATCACGAAAAAGACGCTGAATTTTACTGAGCACGGTCAGAAGGCAACGTATGTGGAAAAATTCAGCTATGAGTACAACATTGCTGGAAACATCTCCAAAAAGACGGCGTATACCACGGTTGACGGCAAGGATCATCTGATGTTCTGGCAGACGTACACCTATGACGAGTTAAACCGCGTATCGGAGATTCAGTATCAGGATAACGGTGATGCTGAGGGCGGTGCGCTGGATTTCACCGAACATCGCTTCCAGTACAGCGATGAAGGCAATGAGGATTGCTTCGATCATCTGCAAAATGCACAGAGCGACGGTACATATACGCTGTATCACTACAACAAGCTCAGCGAAAATACCCCGTATACCTTGACCTATGATGAGATGTTCTGCGATGTCAGCGCAAGCAATTGGTTTGCACCGGCAGTAGAATATGTATACAACAATGGCATGATGAACGGCACAGCTCCGGGACGGTTTGAGCCGAACGGCACACTGACTCGTGCACAGATTGCGCAGATTTTGTATGCCAAGAACGGACAGCCGACTGTGACGGGCACGACACCGTTTACCGATGTCGCCCAGGGCGCTTGGTATTACAATGCCGTCTGCTGGGCATATGAGAACAAGATTGTCGCAGGTACCTCTGCTACGACGTATGCGCCGAATGCAGCGGTAACGCGTGAGCAGCTGGCAAGAATGCTGTATGCGGCAGCTGGTTCGCCGGAAGTGACAGAAGGCTCGCTGAACGGCTTTGTCGATGCATCGTCTGTTTCGGATTGGGCACAGACAGCTATGCTGTGGGCAAATCAAAACGGCATCATCAATGGCTCGAAGGATAACGACACGGTAAGACTGAACCCGAAGAAGGGCGCAACGCGTGCCGAAGCAGCAACGATGATGAAATCTTATGCCGCTTACGAGGCAAATAACAAGTAAAAAACAAATGGGCTGTAACACGTTCCTTTTATCAAGAGGAACGAATGTTACAGCCTTTTTTGCGTTTTTAGTTTCTAAACAAAAACCGTTGAAGTGGTTTGGTCATGCGCTTTTCCCAGAATCGGATGCACATGCCGACGCCGAAAGCGGCAATAAGCGTGCCTTCGCGCACGCCGCTAATGTTGTGCAGCTGGGTCATAGACAACAGCACGGTCAAAACGACAACGAGGCAGTCAAAGACAATTTTGCAGCTGGACATGGGCTTGCCAGAGACTTGCGCCAGCGCGAGGGATACGCCGTCTGCGGGCATGGACATAATATCCGCGGTGACGTACAGAAAAATACCGGAGCCAAGAAATACCATGCTGCACAGCATATAGAGAAATTGAATGGGATAGGCTGGATGCTGTGGCAGCAAGGCGGTTAGTGCGCCGGACAGGCTGACAAACCAGCCGAAAATCATGGACAGCACAATCTGCAAGAGATTTTTCCACTGGAATCGGCGGCGCAGAATGAAAATCTGCAAGACAATATACACCGAGAAAACCAGTGTGGTACACAGACCGAGACTTTTTTGTGTAATCAGACTGACGATATACGGCAGCGTATCAATGGGAGACACGCCGATGCCGGATAACACCGATAGATTGACGCCGATGGTCATGAGAAACATACCGATGAGATAGATCGGTATGCGGCGTTCCCAATGCTTGGATGCTGACACAGCATCACCTCCCCTAGTGTGATACTATCAGTATAGCAGAAACTTGCGTGTGATTATAGAACATTCTTGCGAAACTAGGCGAAACAGTGCTATCATACACATAGAAGAATTTGTGATGAAAGGGTGGAGAACAAGATGCTCTCAAGTGAAATTCAAGAAGTGATGCGTGAATGCGGACAGCTGATGCTGCGAGCAGATCACGCCAATGCCGACGTAGAAAATAAAGGAAGATACAATGATCTTGTCA
>NZ_JBNMHC010000308.1:0-2686 GCF_050872565.1 Butyricicoccus sp.
GCATCGAGCTGCTGTCGGTATGAGCGAAAAATTTGATTCGCTCAGCTTGGTTGTTTCAGAGGAAACCGGTTCGATTTCCATCGCCATAGATGGCGAATTGCAGCGGCATCTCGTGCCGGAGCAGCTAGAAGAAATTCTGCGTGCGGAGCTTCTTGTCCATGATTTACAGAATGAAGAACCGAAAACAGAAGAATCCGCACCGCATTTCTTTGATACTTTGTTAGACAAGCTTCCGGGCTTCGGGAGGCGAAAAAAATGAGAAAATGGATTGTGCAGCATGACGTGCTGACCAAGCTTTTATCGGTTGTCGCTGCGTTTATTTTGTGGAGCTATTTTATGGGCTCACAAAACCCAAGCCGCACCTTGGAATACAAAGATATTTCCGTACAATTGACCGGTGTCGATCAATTGTATAACAACTATAATCTGCGCATTATCGAGGGCGCTGATTCGACTGTAGATGTCAAAGTTTCCGGCTCTACCAATCGGTTGGCAACGCTGACTGCTTCTCAAATCAAGGTGCAGGCGGATGTCTCAGAATCTATCACTGCTCCCGGTACGTATCAGTTGCCGTACACGGTCATCTTGCCGGAAAGTGGTATGACCTGTGAGAGCAGAACGCCAGACAGTATCACGGTTGTTGTTGATGAAATAGAAACCAAAAAAATACCGGTTTCTGTCAAATTGAGTAAGGAAGCCGCTAAAAATTACATCTTTGGTGACCCGCAGCTGTCCGCAAAGACCGTCAAGGTTTCTGGTCCGGCAACCGTTGTCGATGAAATTACAACTGCTGTCATTGATGTTGACACAGACGGGCTGAAACAGACATTGACCGATAACTTTTCTTATAAGCTGGTCAACAGCAAGGGCGCACAGGTAGACACGACCAATATTTCTCGTGAGGCATCCAGTGTCACCGTCACACTCCCCGTCAAGGAAGTTAAATCGGTTCCGTTGGCAGTGACAATCTCGCCAGAAGAAGATGCATCGGGCATTTCGACAACGATTTCGCCAAAATCAGTCAAGATTATCGGTGATCCAGCAACGGTGGATACCATTGATTCCATTGCATTGGGAGCTATCAATGCGACAACGGCAGAAAATGGTGACACACATGAATTTGACATTGAAGCGCCGACGGGTGTTTCTCTGTATGACGGACAGCCGACATCGGCGACTGTCACGGTCTCTGTCGACAAAGACACGACCAAAGCGTATACGATTACAGATATTACGCTGAACGATACGGACAAAGATCCTGCCGCTGTGGTGACGCTTAACACCCAATCGCTAACTGTCACCTTGACAGGCTCGCAGAAGCAATTGGATGCGATTGATGTATCTGACATTCAAGCGGTTGCTGAGCTATCTTCTAAGGAGCTGTCAGACGGCGAACACACCATTGGCGTCACAGTAAGCAGTCCGGACGGCACGACGGTCAGCGGCAATTACAGTGTCAAAATTACACTCACAAGAAATTCTTCAAACTGATGATATAGAAAAAACGCAGGAGCAAAAGCTCCTGCGTTTTTTTATCTCATTGAGTTATTTGACGTTATTCTTGTTCTTCCGGCTCTGGATCCGGTACATGCTCGACCAGATGATCGCAGTATACACAGCGTTCTCCATCCTTTGTGTGCACGATTTCCATCGGCAAATAGGTCTCGGAATGCGTGATGCACTTCGGATTGGTACAGTGCAGATTCGGCAGACCCAAAATATTTTTCGGCATGTGTACACGCGGCTGTTTGCTCAATGTCAGCAGCAGCGCCATACGCGCATACATGCCAAATCGTGCCTGATCGAAGTAAACCGCACGCGGGTCATCATCGACATCCTGTGCGATCTCATCAACACGCGGCAGCGGATGCATAATGAGCAATTCTTTCTTTGCATCGCGCAACTTGGCCTTTGTCAGGCAATATGTGCCCTTAAGGCTGTTGTAAACGTTGAGATCTGCAAAACGTTCTCTCTGAATCCGCGTCATATACAGCACGTCCAGCATCGGGATAACCGGTTCCAAACCGGATACCTCATAAAATTTCATCTTATGCTCTACCATGAACTGGCGCAGATATTCCGGAATTGCCAACTCACGTGGCGCAATCAGATAAAACTGTACATTTTTATAATTTGCGAGGAAATGAATCAGGGAATGTACCGTGCGTCCGTATTTCAAGTCACCGCACAAACCAATCTTCATATTATCCGCCGAGCCACGCAAACGCAGAATCGTTGTCATATCTGCCAGCGTCTGTGTCGGATGCAGATGTCCGCCGTCACCGGCGTTGATAATCGGCACCTCAGAGAACATAGATGCTGCCTTTGCTGCGCCCTCGTGCGGGTTACGCATGACGATCATATCCGCATAGTTGGACACCATGGTGATGGTATCTTTCAGTGTCTCGCCCTTCGCCGCAGAGGAAGAATTCGGATTAGAGAATCCAACCACACTACCGCCCAAACGCATCATTGCTGTGGAAAACGAAAGATTGGTACGCGTACTTGGTTCATAGAACAAGCTGCCCAAAACCTTACCACGGCAGGCATCGGTATAGCCTTCCGGCCGGTCGATGATATTTGAAGTGAGCTTGTACAGCTCATTAAATTCTTCCATTGTCAGATCACTGAGGTCGATAATATGTCGCATATATGCGTTCCTCCTTGTATTTTTTTTATTGTAGCA
>NZ_JBNMHC010000309.1:0-2663 GCF_050872565.1 Butyricicoccus sp.
AATTTCTTCCGCCAGCTTAGGCTGGCACATCAGCGCACTGCCGTCACCGCCCTTGACGATTTTAGGTGCCGGACAGCCCATATTGATGTCAATGAGCTGTGCGCCGGAAATATCCAAGGCTTTTTTCGCGCCGTCCGCCATGTACGCCGGATTGCTGCCAAAAATTTGTACCCATCCCGGCTGTTCCGCCGGAGCCAGCGAAAGCAGCTCCCGCGTTTTTTTATCCTGAAACAGCAGAGCCTGCGTGGAAATCATCTCACTGATTGTTGCCGCTGCGCCGCATTCTCGGCAGATCTGCCGGAATGCCCGATCCGTCACGCCCGCCATCGGCGCCATGATGAATCGTCCGTCAATCTTCACATTTCCAATACAAAACCCTGTCATATGCTTTCTCCTGCTATTTGTTGTGTCAGATATACTTGTTATCAGTGTAGCATTGTTTCGCTATTTTGACAAGACAAAAGGGACTCCCGAAAACCGGAAGTCCCTTCCTATTCTGGTTTTAGTTGACGAAATTCAGGGCATGTCCCAAGAAATAGCCCGCACTGACAAATGCGGCATTGTAGCACACAATGCCCAGTGCACTGGCCGTCAAAAACGAAATCGGTTCTACCTCACAGACGCCCGCCGGAAGCGGCAGCAGCGTCCGCACAACAGGCAAGATCCGTCCGATAAAAATCTTGAGAAAGCTTCTGTGATGTAAGTATTCTTCGCAGCGTTCACAGGCGTGTTTGATTTTCGGCCCACGCGCCTTGAGCCAGTGCATGAGCGGATGTCCGCCCAATCGACCGATATAATACATCACAGTTGTTCCGATCATGCCGCCGACAACCGTCAGCACAATGGCAAACCACAGTGACATTTGACCGGTCGCGGCATAAATGCCCGCCGCAGGCAACACGACGCCCGCCGGCATTCCCGGACAGTTCATCGCTTCCAGACAAGTAATCACCAAAAAGACAATTGCGCCGTATTTGGCGATCCAATCCATAATGGTATTGACATCCACGGTTCCCCTGACCTCACTTTCGATTCGGGTTTCGCGGTATCTTATTCTTTCTCTTGCGTATGTTCTTCGTCAGTCTTTTTCTCTATCGGCTCTATCTGTTCCGTCTCGTCCTCATCGTCCTCCCATTTCTCACTGAGAATCTCATCCAGCATCGATCCGGGCTTGCGTGGCATATGATGAATCAGTTTTCCACCCAGTCCAAACACAACGGCAAACATACCAAAGAATAACAGGATGGGGTATAATTCCTCTTTGATTTCCGGTGTCAGCGCCAACAGCGGCGCGATGTGCATCAGCATGTTCTGCTCCTTTCCCGTTTTCTTCTGCGTTTATCATAGTCTCTTTTTGCCGCAGATGCAAGCGCACGGGCAGAGTTTTACATTCTATTCACACACGAAAAAACGCAGGTGGTATGACACACCCGCGTTTTTCCATGCTATTCTTTGCGCCTGCCGAGATACACAACAGCCACACTCATATCATCCGGCGCACCGCGCGCCGAGCCTTCCAGCACAATTCTCGCCGCCAGCTCCCGCGCAGACAGCCGCAGACTGTCTGACAGCAGCTCTTCTACCCAGCCCGCATTGCTTCCATCCGCATCGACGATGCCATCGCTGAGCAGCACCAGGGCGTCCTGTCCGCCCATGCGGAACTGTGTGACATCCATATCCCCGGCTTCTTCCAATCCCGCCGGAAGCGTACTGGACAAAATGCGCCGCACGCGCACACTGCCGTCTCCATCTACCGCCCGCACAAAGCTCGGTGCCGCCCCGCATTTGACGGAAGTCGTCTCGCCGGTAAATAAATCGATCGTACCTACATCCAATGTCACAAATTTCTTCCCCTGTGTGCGCAATTTCAGTGCCGGTCCAATGGTGCGCACGCAGTCTGCCGCCGAAATACCCGCACGCAAAAACCGTTCCGCCATGCGCACGGTGCTTTCGGATTCCTCCCGTGCTTCTTCCCCGGAACCCATGCCATCTGACAGGATGACGCACGCCACGCCTTCTTCTGTCGTAAAATAGCGAATACAATCGCCGGAAACCTGTTGTCCTTCGCGTGTGCGCGTGCCAATGCCAACCGTGATGTAATACGGCTCCTGCTCTCGAAACACCAAACGCATCCCGCTCGATTCATATTGTGTCTCCGGTTTTGCTAAAGATACATTCATCAGAGCCCCCAAGCCAGAGGCAAATCCCTCTTGATTGCGCAAAATCCGCGAAACGCACTCTCCCGTCAGCTCCAAATGCAGCCGCCCGCGGCGGTCTTTCCATGCCGCTACGCTTCGCACGCGTCCAAATGCCTCTGCATACGTGCGCAATTCCCTCTCCTGTGCCGGAAGAATCTCTGTGCCGCTGCTCATGCTCTCTCCCACCTGTTTCAGAATCCCAGTCACACCGGCATACTGCTGGGCAATCAATTTTCTTCCCGCTTCGTTTTTCTTTTGCGTTTGTCTGCGCTGAAACAACGCATCCATTCCTTCATTGACAGCGAGAACAAAATCAGAAAATCGCAGGCACTGCGCCGCAAAGCGTCCCGGAAAATCGCTGGCAGTAATATGCCCACTGCGCAGAAGCGGACCGGAAATAGCATCCAGTGTGCGCAAGGTAGACAGCTTATCTCGTTCCCAGCAAGTTTCCCGCGCCGAGCATCG
>NZ_JBNMHC010000310.1:0-2643 GCF_050872565.1 Butyricicoccus sp.
CGAACTGGTCTAAACCGGCGTTTCCCAGTTTGTATCAAAGATCGAGAAATACTTGCTGCGCATTGCCGCCAAAAAGCTGCTCGCAATACGCGGAATCCAATCGTTTATTCAAGTACTTCATACATTTTTCCATGCCAGGCGTGCGTTCCTGCATATCATGCGCATCTGAACCAATCATATCAATCAGCTCCTGCTTGAGCAGACGCTTCAAATATCGTTTGGTCTTCCAACCAGAACCGCCCAGAATACTGTTCACATTTGCTTGAATGTGGACACCCATCTGAGCAAGCTCTTCCACATGCTGTGGCTTTTCCATCGCTTGGTATCGCTCTACGTGTGCCAAAATAGGTTCATATCCCATCGCCAACAGCATCAAAACCATGTTTTTAATATACATGTAATTCGCACTGGTCGAAAACTCGATCAGAATCGCATCTGACCCAGGCATGGTCAGCGGAACACCCGCTTCCAAATCCTTCCGAATTCCGGATTCCATATAGACCTCTGCGCCCAATAGAATCTGGAAATCTTCATGGATCTCTTTTGCCATGCTGCACGTCGTTTCCCATGCGTCATGGCGTCTCGCATCCCACCGCGCTGCATCCATACCATGGCGGAAGTGCGGGGTAGCAATCAAAATATCGGTTCCCTCTGCATATGCTTGCTGGAGCATACGAAGCGTCGTTTCTTTGTCCGCCGCTCCATCATCCACATGCGGAAGAATGTGTGTATGCATATCAACAATCATGAAAACTCTCCCCCTACATGGAGCCTTCTCGTTTCAGCACAACAGCGATCGTGCGGAACAGAATCCGAATATCCAGTCCGAATGTCCAATCCTGAATATACTGTGTATCCAGCCGAACCACTTCTTCAAAGTCTGTGATATTGCTTCTGCCGCTAACCTGCCACATACCGGTGATTCCCGGCTTAGTAGCCAGTCGTGCATGATGATGTAATTGATATTTTTCATATTCATCAACCGTTGGCGGTCGTGTGCCAACGAGAGACATATCGCCTTTTAATACGTTGAGGAACTGCGGAAATTCATCCAAGCTCAGCCGACGTGCCAAGTCCATAAATCCAGACTTTTGTGTGCCATCCGGCAGAACCTTGTTGCCAATGATGCGCGGATCAAAGTCGATCTTAAACATCATACCATCCTTGACACGATTTTGTGCCATGAGTTCCTTTTTACGCTCTTCCGCATCCATGTACATAGTACGGAATTTATAAATCTTAAATCGTTTTCCATTTTTGCCTACACGCTCCTGCGTGAAGAATACCGGACCCGGCGACTGTGTTTTAATCACAGGTACCATGATTAAGCACAAAAGACCGGTGAGAATCGTTCCAACCAAGCCGCCCAGAATATCCAGCGCTCGCTTCAGGAACAGTTCGATTGGTGATGCACAGTTAATACTAGTCGTAAGCACAGTGTATCCGCCGATATTCTCGATAAACTGATGCTGACTTGACGCAGAGACAACATTGATCAGGCGTCGATGAATGACGACTCCCATGGAATACAAACCATCTTTGATGGCTGCAACACCCTCTAGATCATCTGGCACATTAATCAATACCTCATCAACCCAGTTGCTACAAACGTATTGCTTGAGCGTTTCTCTATTCGCTACTACCGAAATTCCATCAAAGGTCGTGCCTTCTTTGTCATCGTCCAAGATAACCAGACCAGCTACATGAAACTTCTCATAATCGTTTGCTTTGAAGGTCTTCACGCAGTCTGTCGCTCGATCTTTTACTGTTATCAGCAGAATCGAACGCTGATTAACCAGTCCTACGCCATGCTTCTTGAGTACGGATTTCCAAAACAAACGTAGAACGTAGCTGAATACGAAGTACAGAATCGATGACCAGATAGTAACCGTTCTGGAATATGCATCTGCTCGATGAATCAAGTACAAATACCCAATAGTCAGCAATTCTACCAACAATACATGGTACAGTGTTCGTACAAATTCCATGTACTTTCCGCGCTTGAGAATGCCCTTCAATGTTTCAAAACACACAATGATGAACAAACTAATCAGCTCGGATACAATCAAAACATTTCGATATGGATAATCAGCATACGGATTACTTATTCCAAATCGAATCACGTATGCTACAACGATACTTAGCTGCAAACATATAAAATCTATAAAAATAAAATCTGCATGTTTCAGCCAGTTTTTCGCTCTTTTCTTGTACATACTTTTTCTTTTCTCTTTCTATTCGTCTTTTCCTATTACTCTACACATTTGTGGCTTTCTGATGTGCTCGAATCACATCCAGAAACATCTTTTCTCCTTTTTTCCTCGCCTGCACAGCTTCATCGAAGTTATCATATCCTCCCAGATAATGACATTTTCCCCGAAACATAATTTGTGCAATCCATTTCTTGCGCTGTTTGTTAAAATACACCCCGCGCACGCCGCTGGTATTGGCTTTGGAGATATGGTTGGTCTGTAAATGCTCCAAGCAAGTGCCATCCACAAAATGCAAAATCTTTTTCGGCGAATGTTCACAGCCACAGCTTTTGGACAAGCCATTTTTCAGATTGCTTTCTCTCACAACAGTTTCTTTTCCGCAGTCACACCGACAATTCCATGTGCGATGACCATTTGTCTTGCCATGGAA
>NZ_JBNMHC010000311.1:0-2631 GCF_050872565.1 Butyricicoccus sp.
CGCTGTGATCGTAAAAGACGGCAAAGAAGTCGAAGTTTCCATTGAACAGGTCAAGAAGGGCGATATTTTTGTTGTGCGTCCGGGTGAGACAATTCCGGTTGATGGCATTGTGCTGTCCGGCAGCAGTGCAGTCAATGAAGCTGCCCTGACCGGTGAGAGCATTCCGGTAGATAAGATCGAAGGCGATTTGGTGTCGGCAGCGACGCTCAACCAATCCGGCTATTTGCAGTGCGAAGCATCTCGTGTCGGCGAAGATACGACGTTGTCGCAGATCATTCAGATGGTCAGTGACGCTGCGGCGACAAAGGCGCCGATTGCCAAAATTGCGGATAAAGTGTCCGGCATTTTTGTTCCGGCGGTTATCACCATTGCGGTGATTACGTTTGTCGTTTGGCTGCTTGTCGGACAGACCTTCAGCTTTGCGCTAGCGCGCGGCATCTCGGTTCTCGTTATCAGCTGCCCGTGTGCGCTGGGCTTGGCAACGCCGGTTGCCATTATGGTCGGCAACGGCAAGGGCGCAAAAAATGGTATTTTGTTCAAAACCGCCGTCTCGCTGGAAGAAACCGGTAAAGTTGCTGTTGTCGCGCTGGATAAGACCGGTACGATTACATCCGGCGAGCCCAAAGTAACTGATTTGGTTCCGGCGGAAACGTATTCAGAACAAGAACTGATGCAGCTGGCCTATGCGCTGGAAAAAAAGAGTGAACATCCGCTGGCACGTGCGATTGTCGAGCAGGCGGAACAAGACAAGTTGTCGGCGCAAGATGTGGAAGAATTTCAGGCTTTGCCGGGCAATGGTTTGTCTGCAAAATTAAACGGTGCACAGCTGCACGGCGGCAGCGGAACATTCATGCAGACCATTTGTGAGATTCCGGCATCCCTGCAAAAACAAGCACAGCAGCTTGCCGAGCAAGGCAAGACACCACTGTTCTTCAGCCGAGACAACCAGCTGGTTGGTATCATTGCTGTTGCCGATGTCATCAAATCGGATAGCCCGCAGGCAGTACAGGAACTGCGCCATATGGGCATTCACGTTGTTATGCTGACCGGTGATAATGAGCGGACTGCCAAGGCAGTTGGCAAACAGGCGGGTGTCGATGAAGTTATTGCCGGTGTTCTGCCGGATGGAAAAGAAGCGGTCATTCGACAGCTGCAAAGCCGCGGCAAGGTGGCTATGGTTGGTGACGGCATCAATGATGCACCGGCTCTCACACGTGCGGATATTGGCATCGCCATCGGCGCCGGTGCGGATGTTGCCGTTGATGCGGCAGATGTCGTGCTTATGAAGAGCCGATTGCTCGATGTGTCCGCCGCCATTCGCCTCAGCCGCGCGACGCTGCGCAATATTCATGAAAATTTATTCTGGGCATTTGCCTATAACGTCTGCGGCATTCCGCTGGCGGCAGGTGTATTTATTTCCCTGTTGGGCTGGAAGCTCAATCCAATGTTCGGTGCGGCAGCGATGAGCTTGTCCAGTTTCTGCGTTGTATCCAATGCACTGCGGCTCAATTTGTTTGACATCCGCAACGCTGCGAAAGATAAATCCATCAAGCATAAGAGAAAGGAACAAAAGACCATGACAAAGACATTGAAAATCGAAGGCATGATGTGCCCGCATTGCGAAGCAACGGTTAAGAAAGCACTGGAGGCAATTGACGGCGTAACCGAAGCAACGGCGGATCACAATACGGATACTGCTGTTGTCACGTTGAGCAAGGATGTTTCTAATGACGTCCTGCGCAAGGCAGTAGAAGATAAGGATTATCCGGTCAAGGATATTCAGTAATTTTTGAATATGCAAAAACGACAGCAGGCGTTATCGCTTGCTGTCGTTTGTTATCTCTGTATATCCGACAATTTCTCCGGATTTCACTTCGATGACTTCTGCAAATTCGCGTCCATCGCGTGTGTGATAATTGGGCTGACCGTCGTCATAGATGACACAGCCGTTTTCCAATTCCAGTGCTCGAAGATCTCCGTTAAAAATGCCCTCTAAAATTGGTTGTCCCAATAGCGGGCGAAGTCCTGTGCGGGCATCGGAAATTTTATATTTGGCCATGCAAAACACCTCCGTTTCGATACAACAGTATATCATTCCGGCGGCGCACTGTCCAGAGAAAACAGGGACACAGCCAGTATCCATGGCATAGAATGAAGTGAGGGAACGTTTCCCTTGTATTTGACCGGTAGGGAGGGTCAAACAATGGCACGATTTACCAATCAAGCAACATTATCATATAACGGTTCTGTCGTCAATTCCAATCTGGCAGTCGGTGAGATTTTAGAGGCATTGTCTGTGCAAAAGACCGCTGTGCGCGAGACGTATGTGTCTGGAG
This sequence comes from Butyricicoccus sp., assembly GCF_050872565.1. Classification (GTDB taxonomy): domain Bacteria; phylum Bacillota; class Clostridia; order Oscillospirales; family Butyricicoccaceae; genus Butyricicoccus_A. Next base: position 2,337 of record NZ_JBNMHC010000311.1, read on the forward strand.
ATACGATCACCTATGTGATTAGTCTGCGTAATGCGGGAGCAACTACATGGACAGGATTGACGATTTCGGACAATTTGGGAGCTTATGCATTCGGTACACCGGAGACAACGGCGTATCCGCTCAGCTATACAGAAGATTCTGTGCTGTATTATGCGAATGGCGTCTTGCAGGCAAAACCGACAGTCCAAGCCGGACCGCCGCTGACGATTTCCGGTATTACCGTTCCGGCAAATGGCAATGCAGAGATTGTCTATGAGACCAAGCTCACACCGCAGGCACCGTTAGGTGTGGAAGC
>NZ_JBNMHC010000312.1:0-2628 GCF_050872565.1 Butyricicoccus sp.
ATTTTTGGCCGGAACCACAACAACCGGAATGCTGCGGCTTGCGCAGTAGGTCTTGACGACTTCCTGCACTTGCGGATGTACCGCGCCGGACACAACAACTCCGCGGTGCTTGCGATCCTGACACATCATCACCGCTTCGGCGGCAGCCACGGCACCGTCATATACCGATGCATTGGAAACATCCATGCCGGTCAGTTCACAGATCATGGTCTGGTACTCAAAAATCGACTGCAACAGACCTTGGCTGATCTCCGCCTGATATGGGGTATATGCCGTGACGAATTCTTCTCGTGAGGTAACCGTCTTGACAATCGACGGAATGTAGTGATGATAGCTTCCTGCACCGCGAAAAATAGATGAATATTTCGTATTCTTCTGTGCAAAACCTTCCATGATTTCGCGGACTTCCAGCTCGCTCTTTCCACGTTCCAAATGCAGCTCAGACACACGCATATCTTTCGGAATCGCTGCAAACAGTGGTTCGACAGAGGAAAGTCCCATCTCTTGCAGCATTTCCTTGCGCTGCTCTATGGTATTCGGGACATAACTTCCCATGATTAACCCTCCTCAGCGCAAACAGCTTCGTAATCGGCAGCGTCTAACAGCTCCTCGGTTTCTGTGACATCTTCTACACGAATCAGCCATGCTTCATATGGTGCTTCGTTGATCTTTTCCGGTGCATCGAGCAGTTCTTCATTGATCTCTGCTACGGTTCCGCTGACCGGACAATACACATCGGATACTGCCTTGACAGACTCTACATCACCCAGTGCTTCGCCCATCGTTACGTCATCGCCGACCTCCGGCAGATTAACAAACACCAAACTGCCCAGTGCATCCTGTGCAAAATCAGTCAGACCGATTTCTACCAGTCCGCCGTCCAGTTCCTTTACCCATTCATGTGTCTTGCTGTACTTCAATTCCTTCGGTGTAGTCATTTTTTTGTTCCTCCGTATAAAAATTTTTTAAGAATGCTTGTAAAACGGCAGTGCAACAACTTCAGCTGCAACTCTTCTCTTGCGCACCAAAACCTCTACCGTGTCACCGATCTGTACCGATCCGTTTTCCACCAACGCCATCGCATAAGAGCCGTTAAGGTAGGCACAGAACGTGCCGGATGTCGTTACGCCGATTTTCTTTTCTCCCATATAAACGTCTTGATGCTCTCGAATGATGCCGCGGCCGGTTGCCTTCAAACCGATGCGCATTCGCGCCGGTGTTCCCAGTCGTTCCATTGCTGCCTTGCCGATAAATTCCGGCTTGTTCATCTTGACACAGAACTTCAGATCGGTTTCCAGCGGTGTGACGGTATCGTCCATTTCGTGACCATACAGCGGCATAGCGGCCTCCAGACGAAGGGTATCTCGTGCACCCAGTCCGCATGGAATTAAGCCATATTCTTTTCCAGCTTCCATCAGGATATTCCACAGCTTTGCCGCTTGTTCAGCCGGACAATACAATTCATAGCCAAGTTCGCCAGTATATCCGGTTTGAGAGAGCAGACACGGGATTTCATCAACAAAAACATCCGGTGTAAAGGAATAGTACTTCACAGGAATCTTTTCTTCTGCCACAAGTTTTTTCAAGATTTCCGTGGACTTTTGTCCCTGCAAAGCAAGCTGTGCTATCTGCTTCGAGATATTTTCCATTTCGGTATTTGGCAGCAGATTCGCACGAATGTGCGCATCGTCCTTTTCGCAGTTTGCCGCATTGACAACGATCAGATATTGATCCTCTCCTGTGCGGTAAATAATCAGATCATCAACCACGCCGCCGTTTTCATTGCACATAGTAGAATAGCGAACACGGCCGATTTGCAGGCTCGTATAATCATTGGTCATAAGATGATTGATGCTTGCCAGTGCACCGGAACCCTTTAGAACGATTTCTCCCATATGGGAAACATCGAACAGACCGCAGGCCGTGCGAACTGCCATGTGTTCCTTCAAAATTCCCGTGCCATATTCGACCGGAAGCAGGTATCCTGCAAACGGTACAATCTTGCCGCCTGCGGCAACATGCGTGTCATAGAGTGGAGTTTTCAATTCCATGATGCAATCATCCTTTCTGAATCAGAGCGAAAATATAAAATAAAGATTATTTTGACGAAATTATAATTTTTCTATCGCATGAACTGCCTTTGTTCTGCGCTTCTGGGTGTTTTTTGCCTGCTTGGATGCAATCTTTTCCTTCTGAAAAACTTCCATATCCTTCACAAGCGGTCCAATGAGCAGCCACATACAAATGGCATTCGGGATAATCATCAGAGCATTTAAGACATCTGAAATGTTCCATGCCAGATCAAATGCGGTGATGCACCCGAGAAAGGCAACAACGGAAAACAGAACGCGATAAATCATTGTCATCTTCGTAGAAGAAGTCAAATATTCCAGTGCTTTTTCGCCGTAATATTCCCAGCCAAGAATGGTAGAAAAGGCAAACAGAGCAAGCGATGCTGCGACCAACCATGCGCCGACCGGTCCAATAGTTGTCTCAAATGCTGCAATTGTCAAGTTGGCACCTGTCAAAACAACTTCACCGTTGACAATCGCCTGATTCATCACGCCGGAAGTCAAAATAGCCAGTCCGGTAATCGAGCATACGATAAATGTATCCCAGAACGTACCC
>NZ_JBNMHC010000313.1:0-2620 GCF_050872565.1 Butyricicoccus sp.
CATCAACGAACAGACCAAGCAAGAAATCGGCGTGGTATATGACACATGCTGCTTTGGTGAAATGCTGAAGATCGGACAGATTGACCGCGTGCTGGGAGACATTTATCGCAATTGGTCGCGAGATGTGTTCTTGGGCATGTGTGAGTACTACGAACTGCCGGAAAATAAGACAATCAAGACGTTTTCTCGCGGCATGAAACAGAAGCTGTCCATTGCGGCGGCGTTGGCGCACAGTCCAAAGCTATTGCTGCTGGATGAACCGACAGGGGGATTGGATCCTGTTGCCCGCGAACAGATTTTGCATGATTTGCAGACATTTATCGAAGATGGCGAGCATACGGTGCTGCTGTCTACCCACATCACAAGTGATTTGGATCGCGTGGCAGATCATGTTCTGATTGTGTCGCATGGCAGGATGCAGATTGATACAGATAAGGATACTTTGCTCCAGGAGTATGTCATTGTTAAGGGAAATCCGGAACAGCTTGAGCAGATGGAACAGACGGATATTCTTGGCATCAAGAAGCACGCGTACTCTTTTGAGGCACTGTGCAGAGGGCGTGAACGCATCAAAGAAAAGTATCCGCAGTTCGTTTGCGACAGCACGGATATTGAACAGATTTTGGTGTTGCTGGAAGGCGGTGCAGATACATGAAAGGCTTGGTAAGATATGATTTGACACAGCTGACGGGAAACTCGAAAAGAAGTTTTTACTTGCTGTATTTTGCCGGTTTGATTGTTGTGAGTCTGGCTGTGGGCGGAGGGAAAATCTTCAGCTATATGGCAGTTATGATTGGCTGCATGATGGGTGTGAGTTTTTTCTCGTATGAGACATGGTATCACTGGGATCGCTATTGTGCAGCACTGCCGCTGTCCAATCGCCAAATCGTGGTATCTCGATACATCAGTCTATTGATAACGACCGGATGCGGCGTGCTGCTGGGATTTGTAATTGGCTTGCTGTCATTCGCAGCAGGAAGAATCGAGCTATCTTGGACACAGTGGCTGGCTTCTTTGGCACAGACAATCTTAGTAGCTTTGCTGTATATAGAGATTGAGGTTCCTGTCATGTATCGTTTCGGCGTGGAGCGCGGACGCTTGGTCAATATTCTACTGTTTGTTGTCTTATATTCCTGTGCTCTGGCATTGGCAGAATTGAGCCAGGTGCCGACGGAATTTGTCACGATTGTTCGGATTGCCTTTGGCGTAGCATGGCTGGTGATTTTGCTGCTGTTTCCGGTTTCTATTGCTGTATCTATGCGAATTCGAGCAAAAAAAGAGTATTAAAAAATCATCCCGCTGTCAAAAAGACAGCGGGATGATTGATTTTTGTGTGATAATAAATTACAGGAAGATGTACTTCAGGACAAACAGAATCGCCAGAACATACATCAGCGGGGTAATCTTCTTGCGGTTGCCGGAGAACAGGTTGATAACAACATAAGAGATGACACCGATGGAGATGCCTTCCGAAATGCTGTAGGTCAGCGGCATACAAGCCAAGCACAGGTAAGCCGGAATAGACTCAGTCGGATCGTTAAAGTTGATCTGCACAACAGCAGAAATCATCAGGAAGCCGACGAAAATCAGAGCCGGAGCCGTTGCAAAGCTCGGAATGGTGGTAAATACCGGAGCGAAGATAATGGAAACCAGGAACAGCAGACCGGTTACAATGGAAGACAGGCCGGTTCTGCCGCCTTCAGCGACGCCAGAGGAGCTTTCCACGAAGGTCGTTGTGGTAGAAGTACCCAGAATCGCACCGGCAGAGGTTGCCAGTGCATCAGCGAGCAGTGCCTGCTTGATGCGCGGCAGCTTGCCTTCTTCGTCCAGCATGTCTGCCTTGTTTGCTACACCGATCAGTGTGCCCAGTGTGTCGAACAGATCGACAAACAGAAAAGCAAAGATGATGACGATGAAGTCGATAAGATTAAAATTGGTGCCAGCCAGATTGAAGCACTGACCGAAGGTCAGACGAATCGAAGTGATGTCAAAGCTCGACCAGGACGGAATCAGAGAGTAGAAACCGTTGGCAGCATCTACCTGATAAATACCGGTGAGCTGGCACACGATACCCAGAATCCAAGTGACCAGAATGCCGATCAGAATCGAACCCTTGACATTCTTGACGTGCAGGATGGCGATGAGCAGCAGACCGATAACTGCGAGCAGTGCACCGATGCCGACAGTGTGGAAGTTTTCGGTAAAATCAACGATAGTAACCAGTGTGGTGCTGTCTACAACCAGATTGGCGTTCTGGAGTCCCAGAAAAGCGACAAACAGACCAATGCCGACCGATACGCCCTTTTTGAGCTGAAGCGGAATGGCATTGAAAATAGCTTCACGCACGTTAGTCAAAGAAAGGACGATAAAAATCAAACCTTCAGCAAAAACGGCGAGCAGTGCGAACTGCCAGGTGTAGCCCATCTGTCCGACAACGGTGTATGCAAAGTATGCATTGAGTCCGAGACCCGGCGCCAGCGCGAACGGATAGTTTGCCAGCAATGCCATGCAGAAGCAGCCAATAAAGGATGCGATAGCGGTAGCCATCAGAATGGCATTGGAATCCATGCCGGATGCCGACAGGATGGAAGGATTGACCGCGAGAATGTAAGCCATGGTC
>NZ_JBNMHC010000314.1:0-2611 GCF_050872565.1 Butyricicoccus sp.
ACCGAAGCCGACATATACATTTCATGAAGCAGTAGAACGATTCCAAGCAGCACAACAAGTTTGGGATACCATACCGCCAAAAGGACATCGAGGCTTCCGTAAAAAGATTCTAAAAGAACTTCAGAGCCGTGCGATTGATATGCAGCCGCCGCTTGTCAATGAGTGGCTGCGAATTGTTGGATGGTCGGAAGAAAAGCGAGAAGCTGGCGTGAAATATGCATGGGATTGTCTGTGTGAAGTAGAAGAGCTTTCCGCCAAGATGGGAATGCCGCGAAATATGCGGAAAGAAAGTCTGATCTTTATGACGTATGAAGATTTGGAGCAACGGTTTGAACAGGCAATGTCTGAGCTGCAGCAGGCGGAAACGGAAGAAGAACAAAATCGCTGCCGTAAAAGAGCAGTTGTTGTGGCCATACATTTTGCCCGCCGTATGAAAGAGTTTCATCAAAATAATGCGACGGGGCATCGAGATGATTCTTCTGCTATCATCGAGCAATATCAAATCGTTCAAGACATGCTAAATCGTGCGGGAGACTGTCCGTACAAAGAACGAGAGCAAGATTTATTTGATTCCATTCAGGATATTTACGAATTTGCAGCAAAAAAGAAGGCGTGTGACGGGTAAAATCTGTCATTCGCCTTCTTTTGCTTTAGTTTACGTTATTCACCATGACGTCCGTTTTTTCTGCGGGCGTGCTCGCGAGCAACGCGGCGGCGATGCTCGGATACTGGCGGGCGATTGCCGCTGGACGATTTTCTGCCGTTGCGCACATGGGTGCGATGCTGATTGCGATTATCGCGGTTTTCCGACGGCTTTCCGCGCTTTGCAGCGTTTCTTGCTGCTGCCTTCGGATTCTTGTTGTCATACAGGCGAACGTCTGTCACATGACCGCCGATTTTCTTGCCGGACAGCTTCTGGATGATGACATTTTTATACTTGCTCGGTACTTCAACCAGGCTGTATTCGCCATAACAGTAGATTTTCTGAATCTGCTTGCCCGGAATGCGTGTTTCTGTCGCAATCGCAGAAACAATATGATTCGGTGCTACGCGCTGATAACGTCCTACGCTGAAACGCAGGCGCACATATCCTTCCGGCGGAGGCGGGAGCGGGCTGCCGCTCTGCTTGCCATTGACCGGCTTCGGCATGGTGAGCACCGGAATATCCATCATCTCACGGCGCAGCAGCATTTCCATCAGGCATTCTGCCAGCCATTCCGGACTGCATCCCTCGTCGATGAGCTTTTTAATCATCGGATTGCAGCTGGATGTTTCGCTGGTTTTGGCAATCTGACGGCGAGCCTCTGCCAAAAGCTCTTCCTGCTTGCGGTCGATGATGTCCTGCGTGCACGGCAGCGGCTTGTTTTCGATCTTTGCGCCGATAAAGCGGGAAATATCGCGCACTTGGAACACCTGACGGCGGCCAGCAGCGAGCGTATATGCTTTGCCGGAGCGGCCTGCACGGCCAGTTCTGCCGATACGGTGAATGTAGTACTCGTAATCCTGCGGGATGTCGAAGTTGTAGACGGCGTCAACATCATCGACATCAATGCCGCGGGCAGCAACATCGGTTGCGATAAGAATCGGCGTGCGGCCGGAACGGAAGGTGTTCATCACAGAGGTGCGCGCTTCCTGCTGCATGTCTCCGTGCAGCATGGAACAATGGAATCCATGCTCTGCCAGATAGCGATTCAGCTCTTCTACCATCTTTTTCGTGTTGCAGAAGATAATCGCCAGTTTCGGCTGATGGGTGTGCAGGAGCAGACCCAATGCATCCATCTTGCTGCCGAGCGGCACTTCATAGTAATACTGCTCGATGGTATCCATGGTGCGCTCCGGACCGGATTTGGTCTCGATGAGCAGCGGATCATTCTGATACTGGTCGGTAATATCCAAAATTGCCTGCGGCATGGTTGCCGAGAACAGCAGCGTCTGATGCTCGCCGGGAACAAAGGCCAGAATGCTCTCAATATCCTCGCGGAAGCCCATGTTGAGCATCTCATCGGCCTCATCCAATACGACAGCCGCCAGATGATCCAGCTTGAGCGTGTGGCGATGAATGTGATCCATCACACGGCCCGGTGTGCCGATGACGATTTCTGCACCGCGGCGCAGCTGCGGAATCTGGTTTTGAATTGGCTGACCGCCGTATACCGGCACGGCGCGGATGCTGTGGGTGTATCGAGTCAGCTTGCGTACTTCATCACATGCCTGCATGGCAAGCTCACGGGTCGGACACAGGACGAGAACCATCGTGTCGCGGCATTCCGGATTGCGGATGCAGTATTCGACAGCCGGTACGCCAAATGCCATGGTCTTGCCGGTGCCAGTGTGCGAACGGCCGATAATATCTCTGCCGGACATTACTGCCGGAATGGCACGTGCCTGAATCTCTGTCGGCTGAGAAAATTCCATGTCGTGAATGGCGCGCAGGACAGGCTCAGACAGTCCCATGTCCTCAAAGCGGATGCTAGTTTCTTCGGTTGTTTCTATGCTCTCTTTCAGTTCGTTAGACAAAATGTTCCTCCTAGTCGGAATCAAAAAAATCAGTACATAAAAAGAAAAGGCGGGAGAGAAAACCCGCCTTTTCTAAGTATATCCGCTTTTTGTC
>NZ_JBNMHC010000315.1:0-2603 GCF_050872565.1 Butyricicoccus sp.
TATGACATCTGCGGCAAGCCGATGCCGGGTCTCAAGCTCATTGAGGACTGCGATATTCCGCAGACGCGCGGATTGGGTTCGTCCTCTGCGTGCACGGTAGCGGGTCTGATCGGTGCCAATGCCCTGTTGGGCGGTCCGCTGCATCAGGAAAATATCATTGATCTGGCGGCTGCCATTGAAGGCCATCCGGACAATTCGACACCGGCAATTCTCGGCGGCTTCTGCACCTCTTTGCTGGAATACGGCAAGGTGTGGAGCGTGCGCGTTCCGATTGCGGATAAAGTCGATTTTGTGGCATTTATCCCGAATTTCGAGCTGTCCACAGAAAAGGCGCGTCAGGCGATTCCGAAGACCATCCCGCACAAGGACGCAGTATTTAACCTGTCGCGTGCGGCTCTGCTCACCGGATCCTTGGTCACCGGTGATCTGCACAACCTGATGGTAGCGGCGGGCGACTGCCTGCATCAACCGTATCGTTTCGGTTTGATTCCGAACGGTGAAGAGGTTGTCAAGAGCGCAAAGGGACTGGGTGCCCTCGGTGCCTTCCTGTCCGGCGCAGGCCCGACCATTATTGCGATGGTGGACAAGGAAGACAAGACATATTACAGCCGCGCTTGCATGTACTTTGCAGATCGTTTTCCGGATTGGAAGCCGGTTCTGCTGTCGTGTGACGAAGTGGGTGCTCTGGTGACGCCGACAGAAGACGGCGCGCTGGAAAAGCTGGATCTCTGATTCCGGCATAGATACAGAGAGCCTGCGCACAGCGGCGCAGGGGAGAGAGAAGTAGGAGGCAGGCACATGGCTTTAATTGTGCAAAAGTTCGGCGGAACTTCCGTTGCGAACACAGAACGCATCTTTAATGTGGCGGATATTGTAACCAGAACGGCGGCTGCCGGCAATCAGGTCGTTGTTGTGGTATCCGCACAGGGTGACACCACAGACGATTTTATCGCGAAAGCGGCAGAAATCACAGACAATCCACCGGCGAGAGAGATGGATGTCCTGCTCAGTGCGGGCGAACAGATCTCGATGTCGCTGCTTGCGATGGCCATCGAGAAGCTGGGCTATCATGCGACGAGCTTGACCGGCTGGCAGGCTGGCATTGAGACGAGCTTGGAATACGGCTCTGCGCGGATCCATCATGTGAGACCTGAACGCATCCGCAGTCTGCTGGACAGACACCGCATTGTGGTTGTCGCAGGATTTCAGGGCATCAACAGCCATCAGAGCATCACGACGCTGGGACGCGGCGGCTCCGACACGACAGCGGTTGCCATTGCGGCGGCACTGGGCGCCGATCTGTGCCAGATTTATACCGATGTAGACGGCGTGTATACCGCAGATCCGCGCGTTGTACCCAATGCGCGCAAGCTGGAAGAAATTACGTTTGATGAAATGCTGGAGCTGGCGTCTTTGGGCGCACAGGTGCTGCACAACCGTTCGGTTGAGATGGCAAAGAAATATAACATTGATCTGGAAGTGCTGTCCAGCCTGACCAGAAATCCGGGAACCAAGGTTAAGGAGGTTGTTTCTGTGGAAAAGATGATTATCAGCGGTGTAGCCTGCGATAAGGACACGGCACGAATTGCCGTCATGGGCATTCCGGACAAGCCGGGCAATGCGTTCCGCCTGTTCTCTCTTTTGGCGAACAACGGCATCAATGTAGATATTATCTTGCAGTCCATCGGACACGATGATGTGCGCGACATCAGCTTTACCATCAAACGCGGTCAGCTGGATGCGGCGATGAAGATTCTGGAAGAGAATCAGGAGCGTCTGCACTTTTCGAGCTTCTCCGGCAAGTCGGATCTGGCGAAGGTTTCGGTTGTCGGCGCAGGCATGACTTCGACACCGGGCGTAGCAGCGAAGCTGTTTGACGCCTTGGCAAGTGCACAGGTAAATATCCGCATGATCTCTACCTCGGAAATCAAGATTTCCGTCCTGATTGACGAAGAAGATGCGACGCGTGCGGTTCGCGCAGTACATGACAAATTTTTCAATTAAATAGACAAGAAACAGGCTTTTCTTCACGGAAAAGCCTGTTTTTTATAAAAACATCAGACGAAAGGAAGCCATTTCATGAGAAAAAGACTGACAGGATTACTGCTTGCTGCCTGTATGGTGCTGTCGATTGGCGCACCGGCATGGGCGACAGAGCAGGTACAGATGGAAGGAGAGGAGGATGTTACCTTGCAGCCGAGCACGGGCGTGCGCAGCAGACAGTACGGCGCAAGCAATGGAACATTGATTGTGACGCTGGATCCGGGTCATGGCGGCAAGGACAGCGGTGCCACGGCAAAGTGGAACGGCAAGACCGCGATGGAGAAGGACATGAACCTGAAAATCGGACTGGCTTGCCGCGAGGAGCTGAGCAAATATGCGGGCGTCAAAGTATACATGACGCGCGACGATGATACGTTCTTGGAGCTGTCCGACCGCGTCAAGTATGCGCAGTCTGTCAATGCTGATCTGATGGTCAGCTTACATATCAATTCCGCAGACAGCAGCAGTGCGCGCGGCGAGCTGGTCATCGTGCCGAACGGCAATTATCGTCCGGCATTGCTCACAGAGTCCAAAAAGACAGCGAGCCGTATCCTCAGCAA
>NZ_JBNMHC010000316.1:0-2590 GCF_050872565.1 Butyricicoccus sp.
CGGAAAATACGGTCCATGATGAAGGCAACACGAGCCATGTAGCCGCAAGCCTCCAGGAATGCCAAGAAGATGAACAGTACGAGCATCTGCGGCACAAAGCCCAGAACCGCGCCGACACCGGCAACAATACCGTCCAGAATCAGACCGGACAGCCAGTCTGCACAGCCAATGCTGGTCAGAGCCTTTTCAACGAATACCGGAACACCCGGAATCCAAATGCCGTAGTTTGCCGGATCCGGTGCTTCATAGCCGTCTGCGTCCAGCACTTCCATCGCAGCATTCAGATCATCTACTGTAGCGGTCTGCTCTTCGGTTGCCAGAGTCTCTTCATCCTCTACCGAGTAGGTAGCTTCTGTGCCAGCCGGAATAGAAGCAGCAAACTCGGTCAGAGCAGCCTTTGCAGCTTCCGGATCGTAGTCGTCAGACTCGGAATCCATAGCAGCTTCTACCGCAGAGGTATCTACGCCCTGCTCAGACTCATAGGTGATAAAGCCGTTTGCAACGGTAGCAGCGTCGGTGTACTCATCGTTTACGTCAGAGTAAGCGGAAGAGCCGATGCCGAACAGATGCCAGCCATCGCCGAACAAGCCGTCATTTGCCCAGTCGGTAGCTGCGGTACCAACTGTGGTAACGGATACATAGTAAACAATAAACATGACAACCGCGAAAATCGGCAGGGCCAGAATTCGGTTGGTCACGATTCTATCAATCTTATCGGAAATTGTCAGCTTGCCAGCGGATACCTTCTTATAGCAGCCCTTGATGATGGATGCAATATAAACGTATCGCTCGTTGGTGATGATGGACTCGGAGTCATCATCCTCCTCGGTCTCGGCAGCTTCAATGTCCTTCTCAATGTGTGCCAGAACGTCCTCAGACAGGTTCAGCTGTTCCAGAACCTTGCTGTCGCGCTCGAAAATCTTGATGGCATACCAACGCTGCTGCTCTTCCGGCATATCATGCAGAACCAGCTCTTCGATGTGTGCCAGCGCGTGCTCAACCGGACCGCAGAACGTGTGCTGCGGGATGGTCTTTTCGTTCTTTGCCGCATGGATTGCTGCCTCAGCAGCCTCCATAATGCCTCTGCCCTTGAGGGCGGAGATCTCAACGACCTTGCAGCCCAGCTCTCTGCCAAGCTCCTCGATGTTAATCTTATCGCCGTTCTTCTCGACGATGTCCATCATGTTTACCGCAACAACGACCGGAATACCCAGCTCGGTCAGCTGTGTAGTCAGGTACAGATTTCGCTCCAAGTTGGTGCCGTCAATGATGTTCAGAATGGCATCCGGACGCTCACCGAGCAGATAATTTCTCGCTACTACTTCCTCCAGCGTATACGGAGAAAGAGAATAAATGCCCGGAAGGTCAGTGATGACAACATCATTGTGCTGCTTCAGCTTACCCTCTTTTTTCTCAACCGTTACGCCCGGCCAGTTGCCGACGAACTGATTGGAACCGGTCAAGCCATTGAACAGGGTTGTTTTACCACAGTTCGGATTGCCGGCTAAGGCGATTGTCAAACTCATCGTTCATTTCCTTTCTACGCGCACCGATGAAACCGCTTCTCATACAGCGCCCGTTTCAAAAATCAAAACTCTTTTTCAAACAATCTAATCTCTATTAGATTACTTGACTTCAATCATCTCAGCGTCTTCCTTGCGGAGAGACAGCTCATAGCCACGAACCGTGATTTCAACCGGATCGCCCAGCGGAGCAACCTTGCGGATGTACACTTCAACGCCCTTGGTAATGCCCATGTCCATGATGCGGCGCTTGATCGCACCAGCGCCCGTAATCTTTGCTACGGTATACGTGCTGCCGACTTTTGCTTCTTTTAATGTCATCTTTGCGTTCTCCTTTCCCTTCGATTTTGCGAAGGCATCAAATCATGATTTTCTGTGCCATTTCCTGACTGATACCCACTCGTGCTTCCTTTACATTCACGATCAGGTTTCCGCCCATGGCAGAGACAACCTTTACGGTTCCTCCTACAACAAAGCCTAGATTTTCCAGATGTTTCTTGACCTCCGGCTTGCCGCCGATCTTCACAATGGTGTTTTCCTCACCGACTGTTGCAAATGTCAATGGCATCATGATAAGTTCCTCCTTCATCCATGTTTTTAGCATAGCTTTACACTTCGCGCACGCGAAAGCTAATTAGCTCTTGCTAATCAACTAGTATAATATCTTGTTTTCGTACCTTTGTCAACCAATTTTGTCTTGAAATCCGGCATCTTTGCCATTTTTGGTATATTTGTTCAGCTGTTAGGGTATGCTAAGGCTTTGTTTTATCCAATGTTAACATATACTGATTTTTTCTTATTGTTTTCTCTATTTCTTATTTTCTCAAAATAAAAACCGCAGTTTTTCTCGTTTTATCCCCAAAATAAGAAGAAAAGCAGGGGCTTACTCCCCCTGCTTTTCTCATGTTGCCTTGTGAATAAACACCGGAATCGGCGGATCGCCCGCCCGATTGGCAAACTGCGTGACGAGAACCGTATACTGTGCCGGATCTATCGTCTTGACGTATTCCAGCAGGGCATCCCGCTCCTCATAGCCGCTTGCTCCGCCGTAATAAATGCTCACGCAC
>NZ_JBNMHC010000317.1:0-2584 GCF_050872565.1 Butyricicoccus sp.
CATATCGCGGTAATGGTCTTCCAGACGATTGGCAATATCCATAAACTGCTGATAGCACTCCGGCAGGTCTTCTGCGAGCTTGGTAATCGGCTGCGGCGTTCTGATACCTGCCACAACGTCTTCGCCCTGTGCATTGATGAGATATTCACCAAAAATGCCCTTCTCACCGGTGGATGGATTGCGCGTAAAGGCAACGCCCGTACCCGATGTATTGCCCATGTTGCCGAATACCATCGACTGTACATTGACTGCTGTGCCCCAGTCTCCCGGAATATCGTTCATGCGGCGGTATACAATGGCACGCGGATTATCCCACGAACGGAATACAGCTTTGACTGCTTCCATAAGCTGTACCTTTGGATCCTGCGGGAACTCTGCGCCCATTTTTTCCGCATAAATGGCTTTGTATCGTGCGATGACTTCTTTGAGATCATCTGCCGTCAAATCTGTATCGTATGTTGCGCCCTTTGCTTCTTTGACCTCCGTCAGAATACCTTCAAAGAAGGATTTGCTCATCTCCATAACGACATCCGAGAACATCTGGATAAAGCGGCGATAGGAATCATACGCAAAGCGCGGATTGCCGGTTTTCTTGGCAAAGCCTTCTACAGAAACATCATTTAAGCCCAAATTCAAAATGGTATCCATCATGCCCGGCATAGAAGCGCGTGCGCCGGAACGCACGGAAACCAGCAGCGGATCCGATTCATCTCCAAACTTTTTGCCGCGCTGCTGCTCCAAAACAGCCAGTGCCGCAAAGATTTGATCTTGAATTTCCTGAGAAATCTGCTTTCCCTGTGTATAATAATCCGTACATGCTTCGGTTGTGACCGTAAAGCCGTTTGGAATCGGCAGACCTAAATTGGTCATTTCGGCAAGGTTTGCACCCTTGCCGCCGAGCAGCGGACGCATATCAGCATTACCCTCATGAAACTCGTACACCCATTTTTTCATACTATTTTCCTCCCAGTTTTTGTTCTTCTGCCGCGCCGCCTCTCTTCAGCGGGCAGATTCCCACCAACATCTGTCATCTTTCATAAATTCAATGCAAATTTTTCTTGGTTTTATTAACAGTATACACAACCATCTCCTCTTTGTCAAATTTTTCACTTAACATATTTTCACATTTTTTTAGCAGCATCTCATATGTGCTGTATTGGCAAAAAAATCCGCCTGTAGGAATAGTATTCCACAGGCGGAAGATGGTATAATCGTCTTATCCAATTTTTCTATCAGGAGATGATATGATGACTGTACTTGTCAGCGCCTGCTTAATCGGCGAAAACTGCAAATACAACGGCGGAAACAACGCCTCCCCTGCGATTCTAGCCTTTCTCAAGGATAAACAGGTGATTCCCGTCTGTCCGGAACTCTTAGCCGGAATGCCCGCACCGCGCCCGCCGGTAGAAGTAAACGGTAACCGCGTCATTCGCAAAAACGGCGAAGATGTCACGGATGCCTACTATTCCGGCGTCTGCAAGGCGATGGAAATTGCCGCACAGCAGCCTGTTGATCTGGTCATTTTGAAATCGCGCAGTCCTACCTGCGGCGTCGGGCAGCGATACGACGGTACCTTTACCGGCACCCTCGTCAATCAATCCGGCTTATTTGCGCAAGCTCTCCAGCAAGCCGGTTATACCGTGAAAAGTTCGGATGATTTTTAAAAGCCAAAGTTTTCAAATTCTTTTTGCGTAAAACGATGATAAATGAGCTGTCCCATCTCATCATGAATGCAGTAACGATACGCATCCGGTTTTCCATCTGCGAAATAAATCAAGTAATCAAACTCCTCGGTGTCCTTGCTCGGCGTTTCCACGACAACATGGTCTGAATACTTACGGAACACCGCAATGATTTCCTCTATCGTGTGTCCCGGCTTGCTCATGCAAGCGATGAACTCTTCCAGAAATCCGCTGGTCTCTACGTTATCGTGTACATAGGCAACGCCTTTTTCTGGAACCGTGATACAAAACAACTCATCTTTGACAGAAACTGTCAGCATTCCCAGCAGATCTTCTACAGATGCCGCAAATTGCGTCAGCTGTGCTTCCAATTCTGCAACCGAAAGCTGCGCATCGAGTAAATGATTGATGGCTTCTGCCGGAAAATATAAATGAATCGGTGTTTTCGTGTAGCCCAGCTTAATCTGAGATTCCTTCACCATGCCGATTAGGTTTTGTGTCAGTGCTTCGTAATTCAAGATACTTCCTCCTCTGTGAGAATTTCATGATGTCTGTCTCCATTGTACTCTGTACCTAAAAAAATGTAAAGAACGGCTGGATTTTTTTCGTGCATCTCATGAGAAAGCATGGTATAATGGATTGTTCATCAATGATTCATATCTTGAAAGGAGTATTTCGTACATGCTTGAATCATTATTCAAATTGAAGGAGAACCACACGAGTGTCAAGACAGAAGTCGTTGCCGGTTTGACAACTTTTATGACCATGGCTTACATTCTCGCGGTCAATCCTTCCATCCTGTCGGCATCCGGCATGGATTCCAATGCCATTCTGATGGCTACCGCTATCGCATCCTTTATTGGCTGCTTCTGCATGGCATTGCTGGCAAACTATCCGTTCGC
>NZ_JBNMHC010000318.1:0-2557 GCF_050872565.1 Butyricicoccus sp.
ATCTGTGCGTATCGTCTGTTCATGCCGTTTGCCAGCATCACAATTTCCACCCGTGAACGCGCTGGCTATCGCAACGGTATCATCAACATCGCCGCAACCAAGATTTCTGCCGGTGTTTCGACAGGCATCGGCGATCACATCGAAGATGAGGATTCCAAGGGCGATCCGCAGTTTATCATCTCGGACGGCAGAGATGTCAATGAAGTGCGTCAGGCCATCCTAGATGAAGGCTTGCAGCCGGTATTCTCCGACTATATTTATGCAGGCTGATGCTGATCTGCGTGACACACCGGCTGTTATGTCCGGACGATTTTTTACAGCGGCTTGACCGCATTGCCGCACAGCATCCGTATGCCATTGTTCTGCGCGAAAAAGACTTGTCAGAACACGATTATGAAGCATTGGCGCGAGAGTGTCTGCGCATCTGCGAAAAGCACCATGTTCCGCTCAATTTGAATTCACACATTGCTGTGGCACGGCGCATCGGCTGTGACGGCATTCATCTGCCCTTTCATCTGCTCATGCAGCACAAACAAGATCTCGCAGATTTTTCTCGCGTCGGCGTATCGCTTCACTCGCCTGAAGAAGCCGCTCAACTCGCGGATACTCCTGCAACGTATGTGCAGGCAGGACATGTATTTCCTACCGACTGCAAAGCGGGTATTCCCCCGCGCGGATTATCTTTCTTGCGTGCCGTTTGTCAAGCCACAGATCTACCGGTATTTGGCATCGGCGGCATCAACGCCGAACGCTATCCTGCTGTCTTGCAAACAGGCGCCGCTGGTGCCTGCATCATGTCCGGTCTGATGACCTGCAACGATGTTGCACAAACCATGCAACCTATGGTATAATAAGATATACGCAAAGAGGCGTATTCCAACTTTGTTGGGATACACCTCTTTTTTTGTTTCATTGGCTTGCATTTCTCTCTCTCTGCCGTATACTTATAGGTAGAATACTTACAAGATAACAGGGAGACTACTATGAAACTACTGATTATCACCGCACCATTAGGCAATGGCCACAATGCTGTCGCCGGAGCGATTTCTGATTGCTTTACCGCACAATATCCAGACGCTTCCTGCAAAATTTTAGATATGTATGAATATATCAGTCCACATCTGAAAAAAGCAACGGCGAGCGGATATTTTCTTTCTATGAAAACTCTATCCCATTTTCATGATATGGCATCCAACGCCTATACGCGGCAGGATGAAAAAGACTTTAACGAATACACGCCGTCCCGTCTGGCAGATGCCTTTCTCGCTTCGCGTCTGCGTCATGCCATCGACGAATATGCACCGGACTGCATTGTGTGCACCATGGTCTATGCCGCACAGGCTGTTGATCTGCTCAAAGAACATGGTGCCATTACCTGTCCGTGCTACGGTATCATTACCGACTTTACCGTGCAAAATTATTGGGAAGATGTTGAATATTTCGAGTACATCGTTGCTCCCAGCGAATATTTACAACCGCAATTTGCCCGCCGCGGCATTGATTTTTCCCGCGTTTTGCCGTTCGGCATCCCGATTCGCAAACAATTCCAAGAAAAGCATGACAAGTTGGAAATGCGTCAGAAATTTGGGTTGCATGAAACACTGCCGACCATTTTAATTATGAGCGGCGGTATGGGCTTTGGTGATTTGCCGGAATATATCGCATCCATTGAAGAATTACCTTTTGACGTACAAATTGTCGTAATCTGCGGTAAAAATGAAAAGCTCTTGGAAAAAGTCCAAGCTTTGCAGACCCATAACACGATGAAAGTATTTGGCTATGTGAGCAACGTCGATGAAATCATGGATGCAGCGGATTGTCTGCTGAGCAAGCCCGGCGGAATTACAACCAGTGAATCTCTGGCCAAAGGTCTGCCGATGTTGATGATTCATCCGCTTCCGGGTGTAGAAGACCGCAATGTAGAATTTCTGCAAGCCAACGGTGCAGCGATTTATATTACTAAAACATGGCAGATTTCTGATGCCATGCATTTGCTATTCCAGTGTCCGGGACGAATCGATCGCTTGCAGGAAAGCATCCAAGCAATCGCAAAACCGCACGCCACACAGGATCTGTGTCAGCACATCGCACAGACAATTCAAACCATGGAGGAATCTATATGAGTACACATTATGCATTTATTGGTGCCGGAAACATGGCAAAAGCAATGATCGGCGGTATTCTCTCATCTGGTCTTGCTGCGCCAAATTGTGTTTTGGCAAGCAACCCATCTGCTCCTAAGCTGGATGCATTAAAAGAAGAATTTGGCATTCAAACCGTTCAGAAGGACAACGCAGCAGCGGCAGCGCAAGCCGATGTACTTGTACTTTCTGTTAAACCATATCTCTATGAAACAGTCATTGCTGAAATTCGAGATGTCATTCAGCCAGAAACCATTGTGGTGATGATTGCTGCTGGACAGACCCTTGCCGCAAACGAAGCCCGATTTGAAAAACCGGTAAAACTGGTTCGCGTTATGCCCAACACGCCTGCTCTCGTTGGTGAAGCCATGTCTGCGGTTTGTTTTAATGCCAATATTACATCGGAAGATCGAAAC
>NZ_JBNMHC010000319.1:0-2548 GCF_050872565.1 Butyricicoccus sp.
AATATTACATATTACACAGGAGAACTTCGAGGAAGAGGTTGTCAACGCATCCAAGCCGATCCTGCTGGATTACTGGGCAGATTGGTGCGGTCCATGCCGGATGCTGTCTCCTACGATTGAAGAGTTGGCACAGGAATTCTGCGGCAAGATTCGCGTTGGCAAGATTAATATTGATGAACAGCCGACGCTGGCACTGCTGCACCGCGTTGTGTCGATTCCGACGGTGAGCATCTATTCGGAAGGCAAGGAAGTCAAGCGGCTCATCGGCCTGCGCGACAAGCCGGAGCTGATCGAAGCGATTCAGGAAGTGCTGAAAAAGTAAAGACAAAACAGCAATCCCCTTTCGTGCGCTGCACGGAAGGGGATTTTTGGTAAGCTCTCTGTAGAATAAAAAGCCTTCCTCCCTGAGGAAGGTGGCGCGGCGCAAGCCGTGACGGAAGGAGCAGC
This sequence comes from Butyricicoccus sp., assembly GCF_050872565.1. Classification (GTDB taxonomy): domain Bacteria; phylum Bacillota; class Clostridia; order Oscillospirales; family Butyricicoccaceae; genus Butyricicoccus_A. The sequence continues at coordinate 448 of NZ_JBNMHC010000319.1, forward strand.
ACACGAGCAAGTCTGTATCAGGGTATGCCTGATTCGTTAGAGTTAATCGGCTGCTCCCTCAGTCTTGCCGCAGTGCGGCAATCCAGCTCCCTCAACGAGGGAGCCTTCTTGGCTCTCCCTCTGGGAGAGCTGGCATTTGCCTTGCAAATGACTGAGAGGGCGAGCAATTTACCAAGTTCGTATCCGGCAAATCTGAGAGAATGGGTAGCTCGTACCAAAGCCCTCTCTGTCGCTGCGCGACATCTCTCCCGGAGGGAGAGACAAGTTTATGGACTGGGGATTGTCGCAATCGGTTGATTGTTTTCACCGAAAATAGAAACGCTGAGATTCGGATGCGGTTCACTCATCGACAGATACGGATACATGGCGGATGGCTGCTTTTGACCGGATAAGCCTTGAGCCAATCGAAGTGATAGCTTTGTCAGTGTGCCAAGTTGGTCAGAGTCTCTTTCCAGTGTATAGGTATCCCGTGTTGTCGAGGCATCCTCGGTTTGAATGGCAATGGAATGTGGTGCATCACTGCCATAATAATATATCACGCCATCCCATGTATTCTTTGGGTCAGTGATGTTGGCATAGTTGGCAATCTGCCAGTGCCCATCTGCGCTGACAGAGGATACTGCGTAGTTGCTTTTTACCTGCCATTCCGCCGCGAGAAGCACAGCGATGAGAATGGCGAGAACAATCCATCGTTTTCTCATACAATCACCTACTTTTTCAATTGCCATAAGTATACGTTTTATTTTTGAGAATCCTCCTGTGCAAAGACAGGAGGATTCAAAAAGTTACGCTAATTTTTTGGCGGATTGCTGTTCATAGAACGTATTTGCCGATTCGAGGGTATCAAAATGCTGATACCCAATAACTGTGTTGCTGTTCGGCATAAACTGCACGTGGAAGTAACTTCCATCGTCTGCTTGAAGCAGCACGCCAATTCGGTTCTGATACCCATAGATTCCAGTCACATCTTTGGAAATATGAACGTCAAGTACCTGAGAAAGGAAGTTTTTCGTATCAGAAGCAATCGTATCAGGGTATGCATATTCCTGCGGTTCTTCTGTGCTGTTGTCGTCCTTGAAATAGTATAAAAATTCAGGCATGTCAGTGTTGCTTCGAGAAATGACGATTTTTCCATCACTTACAGGATAAAATTCCAACTGATATTTCCCAGCTTCCGCTGTCTCTGGCGTAATAGCATCAACAGAAATGTCGAAAGCCTTTTGAATCAATACCGGAGAAGATTCTGTTTCTACGGTAGAAACTGCTTGCTGCTGTGTGCTTTGCGCGCCAGAACCGGAACCGGTTGCTGCTTGGGATGCCTGCGCGCCGCATCCGGAGAGCACCAATACTCCCAAAAAAAGTGGGATGATTCCCTTGGAAAATGCATTTTTCATTATCATGACCTCCTAAGTCATATACCTAAGATTGTGTAGTTCGACTTGATGCAATCAATAGATTGCCATAACATCGAACATCATGTTATAATGAATCATCCACATAATCCGTACTGCCGTGAAAACGGCAAGGTGTCCAGCCTTTCGGTTTTATGTGGATTTTTCTATGCAATCATACGCATCACCCCTTTTCATGAGAATGTATATTGTTAACGGTCAATCCAGTGAGGATCAACCCAACAATGCTTACTATCATTCCAGCGACGATACTGCTTTTTGCCGTTGTGGGTGCGATATTTAGTGATGATCTTATCTGCATAAGGAGAGAGTGTATACTCACTATCTGAAGAAACAATAGGTTCTTCAACAGATGAAATATCTGTTGCTTGTGCCATAGGAAACGCAGTTGCTAATGTAACGCCCATGAGAAGCGTGCAAAGAATTTTTTTATACATACTTATTCTCCTTTCAGGTGAATGCTAGGAATATTTTGAAAAATTTCTGTATTGTCTGCAATTGGGGTATCTGTGATTTGGAACAAGAGTATATCTTGTTCTGTTAGGGTCAAAAACCATTCTCCGTCTAAATACAATTGATATGTTCCGTCAAATTCTTTTTGAATTATGGTATGTTCCGGATTTAAATCTACGGTATTTGGTTCTGTGCTCGGTGGCGGATTGTATGCTGGCTGCAACTGAAATGTATAA
>NZ_JBNMHC010000320.1:0-2540 GCF_050872565.1 Butyricicoccus sp.
AGGAAATCGGTTATGACTTCGAGAACGGCTTCATCACCATGGAAGTATTCCGTCCGGATTACTACGAGATGACCACCGACGAGAACATCAAGACCGCTGCTGAAGAGACTGCGAAGCATATCCAGAGATACTGCAAGTAAATTCCCCATTTCAAATCTCTCCATAAAAAATCCCCGTACAGGTCACAAATCTGTACGGGGATTTCGTCTATGGTATCATTTTTTACTTCAGCTTTTCCAAAATCCACTGAACGCAGCGTTCGGATGCTTTTCCGTCCTCGCAGAATCCCATCTTTTGATAGAAGGCGTCCCAATCCGCCTGATAGGAAACGGCGTCAAATTGCAGAATCTTTTGTACCATTTCCTCGTTGTTGACAGCGAGAGGGAATGGCGTCTCATCAATCGGGAAATAGAAATTGCGGTCGCCCTTGTAGGCTTCGATGTCCATGGCGAACTGGAAGCAGGGGCGGCGTGTCAGGGCAAAATCAAACATCAGAGAGGAATAATCCGTAATGACAGCATCACAGCCTGCGAGCAGCAGCTGCATGTCGTCAAATGCCGTGGCATCAAAGGTCGTCTGATTGTCAAAGTGTAAATCTTTGGCGAGCTTCATAACATTGGGATGCAGACGAACCAGCATCACCCAATTGCCGCCGAATCGCTGGGCACAGGCGCGGCATACTGCGTGATAATCCAGCTGGTAGGCATCCAGCGAGTGATCGGCGCGGAATGTCGGCGCGTACATGATAATCTGACAATCTTCTGGCAGATGCAGCGCACGGCGCACATGGTCTTTGGCATCCTCCGGTGGATAAACGAGAATGTCATTGCGGGCAGAACCGTATTCCAATACCGTGCCGTGATACCAGAACGAATTCTGATAAATCTTCGTCATGAACGTACTGTTGGAGATAATCGCATCGATTTGGGCAGAATCGCGCTTGGCATACTCGGCATATGCCGCATTTTCCGGCGTATTGAGCTTGTCGGCAACATCGCGTTCAATGCGCTTGAGCGCAAAGCCATGCCAGGTCTGCATATAATACTGACCGGCTTTTTTACTATGTGCGCCCTTGCGGCAGTTGTCTACCCACACGCGTGCGGTGGACAGCTCGCGAATCGCTGCCGCTGTGTCATACGGAACGACACGAACATTGTCCGGCACACCGGCGTGTTCGGGATCTTTTGCCAGCCAGACAATATCAAGCTTTTCCGGACGCTGTGCCAGCGCATCGACAATGGCTTTGGGATTGTCAGACGCGCCGCGGCCGTAAAAGCTGGAAAATACCACTTTGTTCTTCTGAATGGGCAGGGCACGACCCATCGTCCATGCGGCGCCCTTTTTGAGCTTTTGTGCGATTGACATAAGAATTATTCTCCTCCCTTCGACGGATTGAGGCGGTCTCTGTGCCGCCAGATCACGACGATACGGAACGCTAAGATCGCACATTCTGCGATGGATACCAAAGCACCCAGCGTGACCATATTCATGTGTCCGGTAAAGTACAGGACAAGCAGATTAAACACATGCAGTGCGGAGCCGAATACCACAGAATAGTTTGCGTATTTGGACAAGCCCATGGCACTGAGTGTCGGGAAGCCCAAAATATAGCTCGGCAAAATGACAATGACAACCGGCAGCATCGCACGCAGTACCGGTGCGGCGTCGCCATATCCTGCACCAAAGACCAGCGTCAGCAGCGGACGAGCGAAAATCGCAACGACAGCGCAGCCGATGACAATAATCGGCATGAAAATCTTGAGAATTTTCCAAACCAGCTTAAAGTCTTTGTTTTTGGTCATGTACGGATACATGCTGTCAGAAATCGGAGATAATCCGCTCTTTGCCGTTGTCACGAGCTTGTCAGACAACGAATAATATCCGACTGTAGAAGTACCTGCGGCAATCACACTGAGAATCACCGTGTTGCTGGCGGTATAAATAGACGTTGCGATGCGCGAATAGAAAAACGTGCTCGACCGGCGGAAATTATTCCAGACATCCTTGATGTTTACGCGCGTAAAATGAATATCCAGCTTGCGGGACAGATGCGCATAGACAAACAAAAGCGTTGCCGCATAGCCGATGATGTTCAAAATCGGAATCAGGCAATACTGTTCCGGCTTTTTGAGCAGCAAGACAATCATCACAGTAAAGAATGCCTTGATGATGACCGCACGAATGGTGATGGTCTCCATCTGTTCCAGACCGCGATACAGATAATCTGGCATCATCGAGTTGACAGCCGTCGCTACAAGGAACAGCATGTAGAAGGTTCGATCCTCCCGCCAACTCGGCATGATCTGACACAGGACGGCAAGAACAATGACAGAACCTATCGTCAAGAGAATCTTGTTGATGGTCACAGAGGTGAAAATACGGGACACATGCTGCTTATCATCTCGGTGCAGCGAGACTTCTTCTGTTGCACTGAGAATAAATCCAAAATCAATGACGAGCTGGAAATACACCATAATGGCTGTTGCAACGCCGACTTTGCCATATACCGTTGCGCCGAGCACACGAGTCTCATACGGCAC
>NZ_JBNMHC010000321.1:0-2539 GCF_050872565.1 Butyricicoccus sp.
TCATCTGATTCGCGGCACGGGCAGTGCCGGTCTGGCGGGAATTCCGCCGGTGCGCGGCAATATTGTGCGTCCGCTCATCGCTGTGGAACGGCAGCAAGTCGAACGGTTTTTAATAGAACGCGGGCAGGATTGGTGCACCGATGCGACCAATCTGGATGACAGCTGTACGAGAAATAAAATTCGGCATCATGTCATCCCGGCACTTCGGGACATTGAGCCGCGTGCCGCGCGGCATGGTCTGGAAGCGGCACAACTTGTCCGGCAGGACAATGCCTATCTCGACGCACAGGCGCGCGAGACCGAGCTGCCGCTGGCGCAGCTGCCCGATGTATTGCGGGCGCGGCGCGTACGGGATATGCTGGAGCAGGCAGGCGTTCCGATGGGTGAGATTACGCGCAGACATATCGGAGCGGTTTGTGCGCTGGCGCAGAAGCCGCACGGCACCGTCAGTCTGCCGGGACAATTCCGCGCGATAAACAAGCGGGGAATCTTGTCCATTGTGCCGGCGACACCGCGCCGAGAGCCGGTACACATCCAACCAAATCAAACGATAGAATACGGCACATATATGGTATCCGTCGTGAGAAAAATACCGGATATTCACAGTTCGTTCAAGTATTATCCAATTGCATATGATACAATCAATATGTCAAACTTGACCGTGCGGACGTGGCAGGCATCTGACCGGATGCAGCTGCTCGGCGCACGGGGCACACGGTCGCTCAAGCGGCTGTATGCCGAGCGCGGCATCGCGCCGGATGAGCGAGATCATCTGCCGATTCTGTGCAGCGGCGACAGCATTGTCGCGGCGGCAGGCATCGGAACCGATACACAATTTTGTGGTCAAAGCGGATTTTTTGCCGTTTGGAAAAGATAAAAAAGCAGCAAAATAAAAAGGAGATAATGAGTATGAAGCAGGACATCGAAAAGGTTCTTATTTCTGAGGAAGAGATCGCAGCAAAGGTAAAGGAACTGGGCGCACAGATCGCCAAGGATTACGCAGATAAAAATCCGCTGATTGTCAGCGTACTGCGCGGTTCGTTTGTCTTTATGGCAGACTTGGTTCGCGCCATTGATGTGCCGTGTACTGTTGATTTCATGTCGGTTTCCAGCTATGGCAGCGGCACGACGTCTTCCGGCGAAGTCAAGATCACCAAGGACTTTGACGTCAGCATTGAAGGACGTCATCTGATTATCGTTGAGGATATTCTGGACAGCGGACGCACGCTGAGCTATCTGATGAAGACACTGAAGGCGCGCGGTGCGGCTTCTATCGCTCTGTGCACCTTCTTGGATAAGCCGGAACGCCGCGTGGTACCGGTAGAGGTTGCCTACAAGGGCTTCACGGTTCCGGATGCATTTATTGTCGGCTATGGTCTGGACTATGACCAGAGATACCGCAACCTGCCGTATGTCGGCGTTCTCAAGCCGTCGGTATATGAAGGCAAATAACATTTCCGTTTTACGGAAAGGAGTGACATATACGCTTGGATAACAAAAGCAATAACAACAAGATGAGAGGGTTCGGATTTTATGCCATTATTATCGTCCTTCTCGTGATTACAGTTTCTGTTCTGCTTCAGCAGAACGACAACACAACGGTGACCTATTCGCAGGTTGTGGAGGCGTTCGAGAACAAGCAGGTTACGGAATTTGTCATCAAAGACAGCTCGCTGGAGGCAACGCTGAAAGACGGCAAGACCATGACCTATGAGCTGCCGAGCGTGGAACTGTTTTTCAATGATTTGGGAGATACCATCCGTCAGGAAAAGAAGGATGGCGTCATCAAGAGCTATAACTGGACAAAGACTGAGGTGCCTTGGTGGGCAAGTGCCATCCCGTATGTCATCATGCTCGTCATTTTCGGTCTGTTCTGGTACTTCATGTTCAGCCGCACAGATGGCGGCGGACGCGGTGCCATGCAGTTTGGCAAGGCACGCATCAAGAATGCAGAGGACGACAAACGCCATGTGACATTCCAGGATGTCGCAGGTGCGGATGAAGAAAAGGCGGAGCTGGAAGAAATCGTTGAATTCCTCAAGAATCCGCAGAAGTTTACGCAGATCGGCGCACGCATTCCGAAGGGCGTTCTGCTGGTAGGCCCTCCGGGAACCGGTAAAACTCTGCTGGCACGTGCCGTTGCCGGCGAGGCAGGCGTTCCGTTCCTGTCCATTTCCGGCTCTGACTTTGTCGAGCTGTATGTCGGTGTCGGCGCATCGCGCGTGCGTGATTTGTTCGGCGAGGCAAAGAAAAAGTCTCCGGCTATCGTCTTTATCGATGAGATTGACGCCGTTGGCCGTCACAGAGGCGCAGGTCTCGGCGGCGGACACGACGAGCGCGAGCAGACGCTCAACCAGCTGCTGGTTGAGATGGACGGCTTTGGCGCAAATGAAGGCGTTATCGTCATTGCAGCGACAAACCGTCAAGATATTCTGGATCCGGCTCTGCTGCGTCCGGGACGTTTTGACCGTCAGGTCTATGTCGGCGCACCGGATATGAAGGGTCGTGAGGACATCCTCAAGGTACATGCCCGCGGCAA
>NZ_JBNMHC010000322.1:0-2529 GCF_050872565.1 Butyricicoccus sp.
CCCCAGATGCGGCCGCCTGCCATGTGATTAAATACATTCGGCAGCGTGATGAACAACAGTGACGGGCCGGAATCCGGCTGCACGCCATACGCAAAGCACGCCGGGATAATGATAACACCAGCCATCAGAGCAACAAAGGTATCCAAACCCATGACGCTGAGTGCTTCGCCGGTCAGTCGTCTGGATTTATCCAGATAACTGCCGAAAATCTCCATGGAACCTATGCCAACGCTCAATGTAAAGAAGGCATGAGACATTGCCGCAAACAGGACATTGCCATAACCAATCTCTGCAAATTTGCTGATGTCTGGAATCAGATAGAACGCCAGGCCTTCCTGCATATTCGGCAGCAGCAACGAATGTACCGCCAGAACAACCATCAGGCAGATCAGCAGAATCATCATGACTTTGGTGATGCGCTCTACGCCGTTTTGCAGACCCAGTGCACAGATACTAAAGGCAATCAGCACCGCAATGACCATGAAAATCGTCATCTGTACCGGCGAGGTCAGCATGGTGCTGAATTTTCCGGCAATTTCATCCGGTTCCAACCCGTGCAGATTGCCGAACAACATGCGCAGGGCATAGTTCATCATCCAACCGGCAACCATGGTATAAAACATCATGAGCAAGTAGTTGCCAATGACGCTGAACCAGCGGAAGCGATGCCAATGGGTATTTTTCGGTTCCAAGTCATGAAACGCCAGTGCTTCACTGTGTCTGCTGGCACGTCCGATAGCATATTCGCAAATCAAGATTGGCCAGCCCAACACGGCTAAACAAATCAAATACAGGACAATAAATGCCGCGCCGCCGTTTTGTCCACAGATATACGGGAATTTCCATACGTTTCCCAGTCCAACCGCGCAGCCGGCAGAAACCAGAATGAATCCCAGTCTCGTGCCGAAATTTTCTCTTTTTTCCATCTCGTTTGTATCCTTTCGTGGTGTTCCTACAGTATAACACAGCTTTTTGAACTTTGGAACACTTTAAAGCAAAAAAGAGCTTGGAAAATGTTGTCTGTCTTCAAGCTCTTGACCAAAAAAGTCGGAACTGATCGAAATCAGTTCCGACTTTGCTTATTTCTGATCCTTTGGCTTGCCCGATGCAAAGCTGTAAATCAAAGCAAGGAATGCAGCTGCGACGCACATCCAGAAAATCAGCGCGGTCGTGCCATATTTCGAGAACATGTCGTAGTATCCCTTGACATAAATCACAATGATGAGCAGCGGAAGAACAAAGCGTACATACGGCTTGATAAACACCGGATACTTTAAGCCCTTGCCGGTGTCCACTTCACGGATGAAGTTATCCCAGCCCCAGCCGTTTTTCTTCGCACAGAACAGCACAAACAGCAGGCTGCCCAGCGGAAGCAGGTTATAGGAAACCAAGAAGTCCTCCAAGTCCATCAGCGTAGAGCCTTCGCCAATCGGCTGAATGCCAGACAGCACATTAAAGCCGAGAATTGCCGGCATCGACAGAAGAATAATCAGCACGATGTTGCGGCTGACTGCGGTCTTTCGATCCCAGTTGAAAATTTCCATCGTCATAGACAGAATATTCTCAAATACGGCGATAACGGTAGACAGTGCAGCAAACGTCATAAAGACGAAGAATGCTGCGCCCCAAATATCGCCGCCTGCCATGTGATTGAATACATTCGGCAGCGTAATAAACAGCAGCGACGGACCGGAATCCGGCTGTACGCCATACGCAAAGCACGCGGGAATAATGATAATGCCTGCAGTCAGAGCGACAAAGGTATCCAGTACGGTTACGCTGACTGCCTCGCCTGCCAGACGATTGGTCTTATCCAAATAGCTGCCGAAAATTTCCATTGCGCCGATACCCAGACTCAGCGTAAAGAACGCATGAGACATGGCTGCAAACAAAACATTGCCGAAGCCGATTTCTGCAATCTTGCCCAGATCCGGCACCAGATAAAACGCCAGACCCTCGCGCATGTTCGGCAGAACCAGAGAGTGAACTGCCAGAACGATCATCAAGCACATGAGCAGCAGCATCATGACCTTGGTGATGCGCTCTACACCGTTTTTCAGACCCAATGCACAGATGCTGAAAGCAATCAGCACGGAAATAATCATGAAGATGGTCATCTGCACCGGAGATGCCAGCATATCGGAGAATGCACCGGCAATTTCGTCCGGTGTTTTTCCCTTTAAGTTGCCAGTCAACATGCGCAGGGCATAGTTAATCATCCAGCCACACACCATGGTGTAAAACATCATGAGTAAGTAGTTGCCTGCCACGCCAAACCAGCGATACCGATGCCAGCGCGTACCCTTCGGCTCCAGCTCATGAAATGCCTTTGCCGTACTGTGACGGCTTGCACGACCCACTGCATACTCGCAGATCAGAATCGGCCAGCCGAGCAGTGCCAGACAAATCAAGTACAGCACAATAAATGCTGCGCCGCCATTCTGTCCGCAGATATATGGAAACTTCCATACATTGCCCAGACCCACTGCGCAGCCGGCAGAAACCAGAATAAATCCCAGTCTCGTACCG
>NZ_JBNMHC010000323.1:0-2521 GCF_050872565.1 Butyricicoccus sp.
AATGGTACATACACTTTTGAGGTTGCCGCCGTAGTAATCAATGCATTCCATGCCGCGGCGAATGCTGATGCCGGTCGTTACGGTTGCCATAAGAAGAAGGACGTTCTTGCCATAGACCATCGGCTCTACATTCTCGCGGAAAAACATCTGACCGTTGTTTGCGCATTCCGGGCAGATCACATAGATCTTTTTATGCTCTGATGCGGGCATCATTTTTTGTAGTTCTACGGATAGAAACGCACCGATGATGCCGGTTCCGTCCAGACAAATAATTGTATCAATCGGATCTGTCTCTTTGCACTGATTTGCCAGCGCGTGTGCACATTTTTTCGCATCCTCTTGGCTGGACTTCAGCATGGTCAAATCAATAAAGTAATTGACATGCGAATGACTTGTGACAAAGTGACCGGGAATGGCTTGAATCGGTACGATGTTGCCAAACTTACTGGAACTAAATTGAACCGTTCTGGTGTGAAGCTTTTCCACGATAGATCCCTCTTTCTGTGCGGCGTTGCTGCCGTTGTCCTTTTCTTGAGTTTTATTATACGCTTTTTCTCATGCGGTGATTTGCCGTTTCCTAGGTGAAATATACTGTTTTTCGGCCGTTTTTTGTGCATTGCAGACAAAGAAATTTGCCTGAGTTCCTGCAAAATTCAACAGAAACACAGAAGATCATTGGTTTCGCAAAGAACGTATACTGGAAAGCAATTACAAATCATGAAGATGAGGTGATCTTGTGACACAGAAACCGTTTAAGAAGGTGCTTGCGGCAAACCGCGGCGAAATCGCCATCCGCATTTTCCGCGCCTGTTATGATCTTGGCCTGCGTACGGTGGCGATCTATTCTCATGAGGATATGAACAGTCAGTTCCGCACCCATGCAGATGAAGCCTATGAAATCGGCATCAACCAAAGCCCTGTCGGTGCCTATTTGGACATTCCTGGTATCATCAGTCTGGCGAAAAAGAGAGGCGTAGAGGCCGTTCATCCGGGCTATGGATTCCTGTCAGAGAACGCTGCGTTCGCACAGGCGTGCGAAGAAGCGGGCATTCAGTTTATCGGCCCGCCGAGCAAGATCCTCGCCATGATGGGAGATAAGCTCAGCGCAAAAGAAATTGCCATCAAGGCAGGCGTTCCGATTATTCCGGGATGTACAGAACCATTAAAGGATGCAGAGGAAGCACTGGAAAAAGCCGTGTCTTTTGGCTTTCCGGTCATCTTAAAAGCAGCAGCTGGCGGCGGCGGACGCGGTATGCGGCGCTGCAACACACCGGAAGAAGTCAAGCCTGCCTTCGAACTGGTAAAAAATGAAGCCCTCAAGGCGTTCGGCAACGATGACATCTTTATTGAAAAGTTTCTTGTCGAGCCGAAACATATTGAAGTACAGATTTTAGCGGACAACTATGGCAATTGCTATCATATCGGTGAGCGCGACTGCTCCTTGCAGCGCCGCTATCAAAAGGTTGTAGAATTTGCCCCGGCATTTGCTGTAGATGAGACCGTGCGGGAACATATTCGTGAAGATGCAGTCAAGATTGCCAAATCTGTCGGTTATGTCAATGCCGGTACGCTGGAATTCTTGGTCGATAAAAACGGCGACTACTATTTTATTGAGATGAATCCGCGTATTCAGGTAGAACACACCGTGACTGAGATGGTCAGCGGCATTGATTTGGTACGTGCGCAGATTTTGATTGCGGAAGGCTATCCGCTGTCGCATCCGGAGATCGGACTGCGTTCGCAGGACGATGTAAAGATCAATGGATATGCCGTACAGTGCCGCGTGACAACCGAAGACCCGGCGAACAATTTCGCACCAGACAACGGAAAAATCACGGCATATCGCACAGGCGGCGGCTTCGGCGTCCGTCTGGACGGCGGCAATGCGACAACAGGTACGGTGATTTCCCCGTATTATGATTCGCTGCTCGTCAAGGTAACCTGCCACGACAACACCTTCCGAGGTGTGTGCCGCAAGGCGCTGCGTGCCATCAATGAGGTGCGCGTTCGCGGCGTCAAGACCAACATTCCGTTTGTCACCAATATTTTGAGCCATCCGACGTTCTTGGCTGGCAAATGTCACACAAAATTTATTGATGATACGCCAGAGCTGTTCGATATTGTCGGCTCTCGTGACCGCGCAACCCGCGTCTTGAAATACATTGGCTGCATCGAAGTCAATCGACCGGATAAAGACCCGAAACTGTATGAAAAGCCGCGATTCCCAGAGGGGAGCGGTAATCCGAAGCCGGGACTCAAGCAGCTGCTGGACGAGCAAGGCCCGAAGGCACTCAGCAATTGGGTATTGGATCAGAAAAAGCTGCTGATTACGGATACGACGATGCGTGATGCGCACCAGTCACTGCTGTCCACACGAATGCGCACCCGCGACATGGTAAAGGGCGCGGACGGCACAGCGGATATTCTGGCAGATTGCTTCTCACTGGAAATGTGGGGCGGTGCGACATTCGATGTAGCGTTCCGCTTCCTGCATGAATCTCCGTGGGAACGCTTGGATCTC
>NZ_JBNMHC010000324.1:0-2520 GCF_050872565.1 Butyricicoccus sp.
CACAGGCAACTACAAGACCGGTCTCCAGTCCTCCAAGCTGGGCGAGTTCTATGCCGCTATGGTCAAGGAGACCATCGGTGAGGACTTTGACGCAATGTTCGGTCCGGCATACAAGGGCATTCCGCTGGCTACCTCTGTTGCTGGTGCACTGGCTAGAAACTATGGCATTGACAAGCCGTTTTTCTTCAACCGCAAGGAAGCCAAGGATCACGGCGAAGGCGGCAATCTGGTCGGCTACAAGCCGCAGGACGGTGACCGCGTGATTATCATTGAGGATGTTATCACCGCTGGTACCGCTATCCGCGAGACCCTGCCGGTTCTGTTCAACGCCGCTGACGTAAAGGTAACGGATATGTTCATTTCCGTTAACCGCTGCGAAGTCGGTCAGACTCCTGGCAAGACCGCTGTCATGGAAGTCGGCGAAGAATTCGGCATCCATGTACATTCTCTGATTGATGTACGCGACATCCACGAGTACCTTCAGGGTCAGGAACAGTACAAGGACATCCTGCCGCTGATGGAGTCCTATATGGACAAGTACTGCGTATTCTGATTTGAATCGCTGTAAATTTATGCCCTTTCTGCCAAGTTTCGGCGGAAAGGGCTTTTTTTCGCACAAATGTTGTTTTTTACACGATTTTGCCGTATCCCGCATAAAATAACCATGCGATGTGCAATATTTTTGTAGGGAAAGCAGAAAAGACTGGGAAGTCTAGACTTCTCCACCATAAAATGGGAAATTTTTGATAAACTTAGCGTAATTTTTCGGTGGGAAATAACCATGTTTTGGTGTTCGTTATATTTTAAACAGGGTAAACTGTACAAATGATGGTTGTATTCTTGTGTATGAATTGTTATAATGGAGACACCTGAGATGGTGCGAATTTTTTGTGCGATGCCGGAAAGGATGAAGGACAGGATGGACAAGCATCAGATCCTAAAGGAATGCATGGAAAATTTGACACTGCTGACACAGCTGGGAGCCTCAATTGCTGTGCCGCCGGTTCTGTGCCTGCTGGCTGCGAACTGGCTGCGCGGGAAGCTGGGGCTTGGCTTATGGATCATGATTGTCGCGCTCGTGCTGGGACTCGGAGGATCAGCCTCCAACGTGTGGAAGTTTTGGAAGCAGCTCGAAAAGCGTGAGGAGAGAGATACGAAGAAGTGAGCGTGTCACGGGTGGAATTTATGAGACAGGTGGTGAGACATATCAAGATTGAACCGGCAGTCAAAACAGAAACCAAGCGGATCGCAGTCAGCGTCGTGGCGATGAGCGTCGTGATGGAGATTGTGTTTCTGGCTCTGGGACGGTTTGACAGTACCGTTTTGTTCGGTAATCTGCTCGGCGGCGGCTGGGCGATTTTGAATTTCTTTATCATGGGTCTGGCAGTCCAGAAATCTGTGACGAAGGAATTGCCGGAGGAAGCGAAGCTCGTGCTGCAAAATTCGTATACCAAGCGGCTTTTGGCGATGGTGGCGATTTTGCTCATCGGCTTTAAGGTGGACTATTTCAATTGGGTTGCCGTCGTTATTCCGATGTTCTTCCCGCGAATCACCATTGGACTCATGAAATTGCCTATCTTTCGTCGAAAGGAGGAAGAATGATTCATGGAAGTATCCATCACCGGCGCCAAGATATACTACGTCATTCCCGGCATTAACTACCCGATCACACAGACCGTCGTCAATGCCTGGATCGCAATGGTCATCATTGTGGGACTGGCTATCTGGCTGACACGAGGGATGCAGGTACACGCGCGCACCAAGCGGCAGGTCGTGGCGGAAATGATTGTGCAGATGGCACAGAAGCTCGTCCGCGGCAATATGGGGGCAAAATGGGATAGTTTTGTTCCGTTTATCGCAGCGATTTTGTCGATGTCTGTCGTCAGCTCTTTGATGGGCCTGACCGGCGCGTATTCCCCGACCAATGATCTCAACACATTCCTTGCTTGGGGTATTCTGGTGTTTGTCCTCATCACATACCACAAAATCAAGTCGAAGGGCTTCGGAGGCTATCTCAAGAGCTTCACGGAACCGATTTTCGTCATGACGCCGATGAACATCATCAGCGAGATCGCAACGCCGGTCTCGATGTCACTGCGTCATTTTGCTAACATCTGCTCCGGCTACGTCATCGGCCTGCTGCTGTATGCCGCACTGGGAGCAGTCAGCCAGATTCTCTTTTTCTGGCTGCCCGGCTCGTTGAGCGCGATTCCGTTCTTGCAGGTCGGCATTCCGGCTGTGCTCAATGTGTATTTTTCTGTTTTCTCCGGCTGCGTGCAGCCGTATATCTTCTGTATGCTGACGATGCAGTTCGTCGCACAGGCTGCGGGAACAGAGGAGTAAGATTTACAGCGGTATTTTCACAGAGGAGAGAGCAAAATACCGCGACTGACACGACTATGTATTAGGAAAATTCAGGAGGAAATAATTATGGAAAAGGCAATTGTACTCGCAGGATCTGCAATCGGCGCTGGCCTGGCAATGATCGCCGGCATCGGCCCTGGTATCGGTGAAGGCTAC
>NZ_JBNMHC010000325.1:0-2519 GCF_050872565.1 Butyricicoccus sp.
CAGTCGCAGTGCATGTCATGTTCCTCTGTGGGGACTTCCGGCAGCAATCGCTCCTGTGCGCACAGCACCATGCGAGTTCCTGCTGTCTGAGGAAGAAATCGGTCATAAAATCCGCCGCCATATCCCAGTCGTGCACCGGATGCATCGCACGCAAGAGCAGGAACCAGACACAAATCAATTTCTTCTGGCAAAATCGCTGTGCATTGCTCCCCCGGTTCAGGAATACCAAAGGTCTGTTCTGTCAAATCCGCTTCCGAACGGATCCGTCGCGCAATCATGCGATGTCCACGCAGGCATTTTGGTACACACACGCACTTTCCCTGCTTCCATGCATCTTCGAGAATGGCGTGCGTATCAATCTCTTCTGCTGTTGACCAGTACGCAAACACAACGTCGGCGTGCTGGTATGCGGAACTTTCCAGCACACGCTGACAGATCTGCCGGTCGATAGACTGTTTTCTTTCCATTGGCATATCTCTGCGCTGTTGCAGCAACAGAGTACGCAATTGCTTTTTTTGTGTCTCCATCTCAGCGGCTCTCAATTCCGTGGCGAACCTTTTGGACAGCTTCCGCACCGCGCAATACTTCTACCATCTTAAGTCCCAGTTCAATGGATGCTGCTGCGCCGCAGGCGGTAATGACCTTTCCGTCTACACATACCATGCAATCCTTGCGCACATGAGCAGATCCCATCTTGTCATCAACGCTAAAATGGCAAACTGCCTGCTTGCCGTCCAAAGCACCCTTTGCTGCCAAAACGGACGGTGCTGCACAAATCGCAGTCAGATAGCAGTCATGCTCCAGGCAATATGCAATGGCTTTGTCAATGACCGGTTTGTCAAAATAGTTCTTTGTTCCCGGACCACCCGGCAGGAAAATCATCTCACAGTCGGACAAATCCAACTGTTCCGGTGTGATGTCCGCCTCAATGGTAAAGCCCAGCTTGCTGGTGATCGTCTTTCCGGTTACACCGACACGGGTAAACGGAATTCCTGCGCGAGACAGCATGTCCAGCGGTGCAATGAGTTCTGTATCTTCATATCCATCTACATGAAAAACATATACCATATGCTCGATTTGCCTCCTTTATCAGTTAAACAGCAAATTAAAATATCCATCCTGCACCGGTGTATCCTCGTGATACCGAATGCAGCCCAGTTTTTGTTCGTTTCCTTCCAAGGTCAATCGCATCGTCTGGCAGTGCAGTTGCTGAAGCACAGCTTGTGCCAGAGCATTCTGTTCTGTGCCGCAGATTTCCTGCGCCCACAGCTTGCCTGCGTCGTCATGCCAAACAAATGCATACGTGGTCAATGCGTCCTGCTGTTCTAAACCGTATACTCCAGCGCCGAGCGCATCAAACAGCGCGAGCTGCTGCTTCCAGTCCTGTTCTGTACGCAGCAGACGCATTCCCTGTGTCTGTGTATACAGCCAGTCTAATGCCGGAATATCGCTGGCATTTAATCGGCGTAAATGGCCAGCAACCGGTTCATTTGTATTCGTTACGATTTGATTGGACACATAAAACGCAGGCCGATAACCAAACTGATCGTAAAAGCCATACAGCCATTCTTCCTGCGGAATTAGAATAGAAGCAGCGCGTCCGTGTTTCTGATCCCAATCAAACGAAGCTTGCAGCAGACGATCCATCCGGTGCTGTCGGCGATACTCCGGTGCCGTGCAGGCACCATAGATATACGTCACCGGACGCACACCGCGTGCATCACGCAGCTGGTACGGCAGCATTTGAACCATCGCGCACAGCTTGCCGTCCTCTTCATCGACGAGCGTCACATCCGAGCGATAGATATTCGCAAAAAACCACTCTCGGAACGCCTCGTCACCCGGAAAACAGCGCGTCCATAGGGATACAACTGCTTCTACGTCTGCCTGTTCTGCCCATCGAATCATGCTTTCACCGCCATATACTTTTTGCCCATCATAACCGGATGATAGGACAGCTTCGCCTTGCGCAAGCCTTCCAGTCCTAAGTCATCCTCTCGGTTGACATACGTATAGCTTTCCATGGCGTGCTGTACAAACTGCTGGTTAATCATCGGATATGCCCCCGGAATCGACGCCTCTGCCTTTTCCAGCTGAACAACAAACGTGTCGTGGCTGACTGGACATCCCATCGTGAAGGCAATGACCTTGCCGTCCAGACGCAGAATGCCGCCCTTCATGCCAAGTGCTTCTCGGTTGTTCAGTGCCAGAGAAACCGCACAGGTTTCACCAGAGTACATCAAGCCATTTGGACAGTTGTCGCCATCCTGTGCCCAATGAATATGGAAATCATAGGCTTCCTGCTTGTTTGCATCGGTGATTTCTTCATAAGACCAACGTCCGTCGTAGGTCTTCTTGAAGCGGTTGACAAAATTTCGCTTGGACTGCAATTTCTTGCCGGACAGCGTTGCCATCTTATTGGCATCATAGATATAATCTGCACCGTCAATATAGTCGGAAATAACGTAGTATCCCGGCAGGACAGCTTCAAACTCCTGAATCATATCTTCCGGAATGCA
>NZ_JBNMHC010000326.1:0-2501 GCF_050872565.1 Butyricicoccus sp.
ATTTTGTCGCGTGCCAATCAGCTGGAGCAGTGGCAGGAAAAAGTCCGTGTGCAGCGCAAAAAACTGCAAGAAATCACGGAACAGGGCAGAGATTTGGCAGACCGCGTGCGCGATGCAGAGCGGGAAACCGAACAGACAGCGGCAAATCTGCGAGACTTGCAGCAAAAGCTGGCGGGACTTTCTGCCCAGACCAAACAGCATCAGCTGCTGCTGGACAGTGTGCGGCAGACGGAACAGCAGTTCCGCGCGGAGCAGGAGACAGCCGGACAGCAAAAACAGCAGCTGCGTGAGCAGCTGACGGCCCTGCAAACGCAGGCAGATCAGCTGGAACAGGCACGCAAGCAGGCGTTGGAAGAGCTGGCACGAGCTGCCGGGCAGGCACAGGAAATCGAACAGCAGATGACTGCCCTGACCAATGAGGCATCTCAGCTGCACACCGAGCTGGCACAGGCTCAGACCGAGTGTGATACGGTCAAGCAGGCACTGGATGATTTGCAGCAGATGGCAGACGCCACCCGCCAGACGGCAGAGGATCACAAACGCCGCATTGCCGAATACGAACAGACCATTGCTCAGGCAGATGCCCAGCGCAAGGAACTGGAGCAGACCAGCGAGCAGAGCGGACTGCGTACCGGTCAGCTGCGCGGTCAGCTGCAGGAATGCGGTCAAAACCGGATGCGGCTGGAAAAGAATAAAACAGAAACAGAAAAACAGGCGCGTGAAATTGGAAACGAAATTGTTGTGCTGGAACGCAAGCACGCGGAGGCAGAGGCGGCAGCAGACCGCATTCATAGCGAGGAACAGCAGATTCTCGATAAAATGTGGGAAAGCTATGAACTGACGCCGACAGCGGCGCGTCCTATGGCACATGCGATAGAAAATCGGCAGGAAGAAGAAAAGCTCGCGGCATCGCTGCGGCGTTCCATCAAATCGCTGGGACCGGTCAATCTCGCTGCGATTGACGAGTTTTCCGAGTTGAGCGAACGATTGGTGTTTCTGACCGAACAGAAAGACGATTTGGAACAGGCGGAGCGCGAGCTGCGCGGCATTATCGAGAAGCTGACCGAGCAGATGAAAGAAATTTTCGCGGCATCGTTTGCCCAGCTCAATCAGTATTTTGGTGAGACTTTTCAAGAGATTTTCGGCGGCGGCAGCGCAGAGCTTGCACTGGAAGACGAAAATGATATTCTCGGCTGCGGTATTGAAATCCGCGTGACACCGCCGGGCAAGACGCTCAAGAATTTGTCACTGTTATCGGGCGGCGAGAAGGCATTTGTCGCGATTGCCCTGTACTTTGCTATTTTGAAGGTGCGCCCGACGCCGTTCTGTGTGCTCGATGAGATCGAGGCGGCACTGGACGATGTCAATGTCACGCGATTTGCCCAGTATCTGCACCGACTGTCTGACAAGACACAGTTTATCGTCATTACGCATCGTCGCGGCACGATGGAAGAGGCGAATATGCTGTACGGTGTCACGATGCAGGAACGCGGCGTTTCCAAGCTGCTGATGCTCAACATCGAGGATGTTGAAAAAGAAATGAAAATGGAAATCAAATAAAAGGGGCTAAAGAGAATGGATAAAATTGCGGTTCTGATTCCGTGCTATAACGAGAGTCAGACGATTACCAAAGTCGTGACAGACTTCCGAAAGACGCTTCCGGAAGCAGTCATTTATGTATACGACAACAATTCTACCGATGGAACCGATGAGCTGGCGCGAAAGGCTGGCGCAGTTGTTCGCTACGAGTATCAGCAGGGCAAGGGCAATGTAGTACGCCGTATGTTTCAGGAAGTAGAAGCAGACTGCTATATCATGGTGGACGGTGACGATACCTATCCGGCGGTTCATGCGCGGGAGATGGCAGACAAGGTTTTGCAGCGCAACGCGGATATGGTTGTGGGAGACCGCTTGTCTTCTACGTATTTTACCGAGAACAAGCGCCGCTTTCACAATTCCGGCAATGCTTTCGTGCGCAAGTCTATCAACTGGCTGTTTCACAACAGCATCAAGGACATCATGACGGGCTACCGTGCGTTCAGCTATCGCTTTGTCAAGACATTTCCGGTTCTGTCGCAGGGCTTTGAGATTGAGACCGAGATGAGCATTCATGCGGTGGATAAAAATCTGGCGGTGGAAAATGTCATCATTGACTATCAGGATCGCCCGGAGGGCAGTGAGTCCAAGCTCAATACTGTGTCTGACGGCGTGAAGGTGCTGCGCACGATTGGGCGCCTGTTCCGCTGCTATCAGCCGCAAAAGTTCTTTGGTGCGATTGCAGCCCTGCTGCTCATCATCAGCCTGTTGTTTTTCGTTCCGATTTTGTGCACGTATTTCACAGAGGGCTTGGTTCCGCGCTTCCCGACGCTGGTTGTTTGCGGATTTACCGCGTTGGCTGCGGTACAGTGCTTTTTCGCCGGTATGCAGCTGCAAAATATCGTACAGAAAAACAAGCAGGACTTTGAGATGCAGTTGCAGCGCGCCATGAAGGAGCAGAGAGA
>NZ_JBNMHC010000327.1:0-2500 GCF_050872565.1 Butyricicoccus sp.
ATTCAGTTTCAGATGTCGCATAATTTGTGGGGACATATCCGTACGCTGGAGCGCCAATTGGAACTTTATATCAAAGACGCACATGAGTATCAGGACAACACGTTTCACTTTCATCCGGAGTATTATATTGATTATTTTGAGATGCGTCACGCGCAATGTCTGGTGCTGGATAATTTGCACAATGAGCTGCGCCGCGTGCGCAGCAGACCCAAACAGGCACAAATTATTGCGGAATACCTGTTGTATGTGGCAGATTATGTCGTGGAAATCAACAGTCCGGAAAAACAGCTCAACCGTTTGCATGAAATTTTTGCAGATATGAAGCGAGAGGAATTGCCAAAAACGCGAGAAGAATTTGAGAGCCGCGCAATGCTGTATCATATCCTCATGGACATGGAAGAGTTTTTGCTGTACAAGAAGCGGTTTGTCTGTCGATTGGATAAGCAGCAGCGAGAAATTTATTGGAAAAAATAATTCAGCACCCTGTTACAAACTATGTTATAATAAAAATAGATTGTATCGACAATTTGTAGGGGAGCGGGGAATGCATGAAAACAATTGTACAGGAAACATTTGAGCTGAATACAGAGGGCATTGACGCCCTCTCTTTGCGCATTGAACAGACCGTATCACAGTATACATATTTGAGCAAGCGAGATATGCTGCGTGTTCAGATTGGCGCAGAAGAAATGCTCTTGCATTGGATGGATAAAGCCGCAGATTTGCAGGTACAATTGACAATAAGAGAACGAGGACGCTGGTTGGATGTATCTTTGTCTTTACATGGCATTCATTACCCCTGCGATCCAATGGGAGATACAGGTGGCGGATTGGCAGACAATCTGTTGGCAACCTTGGGAATTGGCTGGATTTATCAATTTGATCGTGGACAGAACAGCGTGTATATCTCACTGGAAGTCAAACCGAATCACCGCGTGCAGCAGGTGTTTCTCGCAATGATTCTGGGCGTGCTCACAGCTGTTATCCTGCGTCTTATGCCGGATGGCGCGGCAGAGACTGTGCGAGCCTATACGATCCAACCGCTCTTTGGTATTGGCTCTCATTTCTTGACAGCTGTTGTCTCCCCGATGATGCTACTTGCTGTGATGGATGGTGTACTCAGTGCGGGAAGTCCGCGCAATTTAGACCGCGTGGGCAGATATGCGTGTACGCGATATTTGGTCAGTACGGTATTTGTCATTGTGTGTGCCGGTGTCGTGTGTGCGGTTTTCTTTCCGTTTCATACGGGCATGGGAAGCGAAAACGGTATCGCGGCCTTTCTCGCATTCTTGACGGATATTGTGCCGGACAACGTCATTTCACCGTTTATTACCTGCAATATCACACAGATTATCTTTTTAGGATTTGTGCTTGGCGTTGCTATGCTGTTTTTACAGCGGCAGGTACAGAACACCAAGCAGTTGGTCAATGAAGCCAATCTGATTGTGTGTCGGGTACTGTCTGGATTCGAGACCATACTGCCTGCTTTTATTTATTTGAGCATGACAGATGCCGGATTATCTGCGGATATAACTAGTCTGATGAGCTATATGAAGATGGCAGGATTATTTGTTGCCTTTTTGCTCATCGTCACAGCGGTATATATGGCAGCGGCTGCCTATCGCTCTGCATTTTCTATACGGGAATTGCTGCATCTGCTAAAACCCAGCATCATGGTACAATTGGCATCTGCGTCGTCTTCTGTGGCCTTTACGGAGGCGTATGAGGCTTGCGAAAGAGGATTTGGCATAGATAAAAAACTGGTAGGATTCGCCCTGCCGATTGGAACCGTGATACACAAACCGTTGATTGCCGCAGAGTTTGTCTTTTTCATTGCGGCGGCAAAGGGAGCATCCGGCGAAGGGTTAAATATAGGTACGTTGTGTATCTTAATGATTCTCGCGTTTTTGCTGTCTGTTGCCTATCCGCCGGTATCCGGCGGGGAAATCACCTGTTATACCATGCTGCTGATGCAAATGGGATTGGATGGAGGAATGCTGGCGTTTGCCTGCACGCTGTCCTCACTGTTTGATACCTTGGAAGCTCCGGCCAATACGGTGTGTACAGAATTGCAGCTGCTTCTCACAGCACAGAAGCATCAATTGATGAAACAAAAAACGAAAACATATCATCAGTCATAGTGACGAAGAAGGAGAAGAGAGATGCGCTTATCTATCGAAAAACAGATGGCAGATGCCACGACATTGATTCTTTCGGGACGTTTGGACACAACGACTGCGCCGGAATTGGAAAAGCAAATTGATGCATTGCCGCCGGAAACAACGGCACTTATTTTAGACATGCAAGGATTGGAATACATATCCTCTGCGGGTTTGCGTGTACTGTTAAAAACGCAAAAAATGATGAATAAAAAGGGAACACTTAAGCTGGTACATGTGCCGGAGATGGTCATGGAAGTATTGGATATTACCGGCTTTGCGGACTTTTTGACCATAGTATGACGGGGTATTTGACTGCCGCAACGCTGTTTCCTGTTGCG
>NZ_JBNMHC010000328.1:0-2498 GCF_050872565.1 Butyricicoccus sp.
ATACAACCCCTTAGCATTGCTCTCCAACGCAATATCCTTTGCAATCAGCAGCCGAAGCACCTCATCGACATAGTTTTTATATCCCTTGAGGGACGGCTGATTGTGCGGCAGCTTCATCAC
The DNA here is from genome assembly GCF_050872565.1 of Butyricicoccus sp. Classification (GTDB taxonomy): domain Bacteria; phylum Bacillota; class Clostridia; order Oscillospirales; family Butyricicoccaceae; genus Butyricicoccus_A. Next base: position 121 of record NZ_JBNMHC010000328.1, read on the forward strand.
TCGAAGCGGATAATCCAAATGTGCAAGAATTTGAATGTCTCCAAACGCGAGTAATTCCCGTACTTCTATAAAATATTTTTCCCAGAACTCATCCGGATGAATAAACTCATACTGATAAAAATATAAATCCATATCATCCGATAACTGGTGAATCGAGCCAATGACATAATCAAATGGATACGCCTGAATTAGCGCATGTGCCTGTTCCGGCGCTGCGTGCGGCTGTCCAATTTCCACACCTGCACGCAGGATAATTTTGTCTTGATATGCGTCTTGCGCATCCAAAATATCTTTTTGCTCCGCTGCCAAATCCGGCATAATGGTTCTTCCGGTTCGGAACGGTGCAATTTCCTCTTGATAGCCAGAAAAGTTCACGATACCCGGTGTGAAATCATTCTCTTGCAAAGTATCTTTGCGAAAAAATTCCACATGCTCGGTAAAGCCTAAGACGTCAACGCCTTTTTGCACAGCACTTGCCACATGGTCAAGCACCGGCTTATCTTCCGCATCGTAAGAATACTTGGTATGGGTGTGCAGATCTAACAGCATTCTGTTGTTCCTCATTTCATCAAACAATATAGTTATTATACTGCCAGACGCTCTGAAACACAAGCACAGCATGTATAGCCATGCGAAAAATTGGAGAAACTGCAAACAGCATGGAAAAGGAGGTTTCTATATATGGACAAATTTATCCTGACGCTCGTCATCATCGGTGCCATCAACTGGGGATGCATCGGTTTTTTCGGGCTGGATGTCGTCGGCGTATTATTTGGCGGACAGGGTTCGTTTGTCAGCCGCGTGATTTATGCACTGGTCGGGCTTGCAGGATTGTGGGCGCTCACATTTTACGCAAAACTGCGCAGCGGCACATCCAATTCATAAATCCGCAGGACACACAAAAAGGGGGCAGGAAATCTTCCTGCCCCTCATTTGTGGATTCCTATAGGGAATTACTTAGCCTCGTTTACCAGGCGCTGGGTATCTTCTGCGATTACCAGCTCCTCGTTGGTCGGGATAACCAGAACACGAACACGTGCGTAGTCAACGGAAATATCCATCTGACGGCCACGGTACTTGTTCTTCTCCGGGTCAACCTTGATGCCCAGATACTCCATGTGCTCGCAAACGTCCCAACGAACAGAACGGTCGTTCTCACCTACGCCAGCGGTGAAGACGATTGCATCAACGCCGCCCATCTCAGCGATGTAGGAGCCGATGATCTTCTTAACGGACAGGTTGAACATGTCCTTTGCCAGCTTTGCGCGCTTGTTGCCCTCTTCGATAGCAACGTCCAGATCGCGGAAGTCAGAGGATACACCAGAAATACCCAGCATACCGGACTTCTTGTTCAGAACATCGATGATTTCATCTGCATGTTTGTGCTCATGATCGCACAGGAAGGAGATGATAGCCGGGTCGATGTTACCAGCACGAGTGCCCATCGGCAGACCAGCCAGCGGGGTGAAGCCCATGGAGGTATCCATCGACTTGCCGCCCTTGATAGCAGCGATAGAAGAGCCGTTGCCCAGATGGCAAGTAATCAGACGCAGGTTTTCGATCGGAATACCCAGCATCTCAGAAGCCTGCTGAGAAACGTACTTATGGGAGGTACCGTGGAAGCCGTAACGACGGATCTTGTACTTCTCATAGTACTCATACGGCAGAGCGTACATGTAATGCTCCGGCGGCATGGTCTGATGGAAAGCGGTATCAAATACAGCTACCTGCGGGATATTCTCGCCCATAACGTCCTTGCACGCACTGATACCAATCAGGTTTGCGGTGTTGTGCAGCGGTGCCAGCGGTACGCAAGCCTCAATTGCCTTGATTACTTCATCATTGATGAGAACGGAATCAGCAAAGTACTCGCCGCCGTGTACGACACGATGACCGACAGCATCGATCTCGGACATAGACTCGATAACGCCCCACTCCTTGTCAACCAGGATGTTGATGACAGCGCGGATTGCATCGGCATGATCCTTCATCGGAACGTCTGCCTTGTACTTCTCTTCCTTGTTCGGGTTGGTGTGAGTCAGACGGCCGTCAATACCGATTCTCTCGCACAGACCCTTAGCCAGAACAGCCTTGTTGTCCATGTTGAAGAGCTGGTACTTCAGGGAAGAGCTGCCTGCATTGATTACCAAAACATTCATTTCTCTTTGGTCTCCTTTATCCAATGATTATTTCTTGCAAGAATATCGCCAAAATAGTACAATATACTTAATTCTATTTTACACCGCTTTATCAAATTTCTCAACTGTTTTCTCAAGAAATTTGGAGGTTTTTATGAAAGTTTGTGCTGTTATTACAGAGTATAATCCATTTCACGCCGGACATCTGTTCCAAATCCGGGAAATTTTGCGCCGGATGCC
>NZ_JBNMHC010000329.1:0-2465 GCF_050872565.1 Butyricicoccus sp.
AATTTTGATAATCAGACAGTTGTCCGGTGCCAGATCGTCTGCATATACCGGCTTGCCGGTGACCAGTGATTCCGCGTCCTTTTTGACAATCGGTGCACCGACATATTTTCCCGGCTCTCTGGAATCTGGTAATCTCATGATTCTGCCTCCTTCTGCTGCTTGAGCCATGTATGAATCGCACGCATATGGCTGGCATAGCCGGTGCAGCGGCACAGATTGCCGGACAGATATTCTTTGATTTCCGCATCTGTCGGATCCGTCAGCTCGCGCTTCATCGCCAGCACATTCATGATAAAGCCCGGATTGCAGAAGCCGCACTGCTCGCCGCCCTCGTAGGCAAGAACCATACCAAACTCGCGTGCTTCATCCTGTAAGCCTTCCAGCGTGGTTACTTCGTGTCCGGCGGCACGCGCTGCCAGCACATTACAGCTGAGCACCGGCTTGCCGTCCAGCCATACAGTACATAGACCACAGTTGGAGGTCTCACAGCCGCGCTTGACGCTCTTGCAGTGGTGCTTGCGGCAAAAATCCAACAACAACATATCCGGCTCAATCAGATCAACGATCTGTTTGCCATTTAATTTCAATTTAATTTCCATTTGTTTCGATCCTTTCCAGCTCATCCGCCGCGCGCTGAATCAGCACACCGGACAGCATCCGGCGATACTCCGCTGAAGCGCGAATATTGTCCTGATAAGACAAGGCTTTTGCCTTGTCAATCAGTTCCGGAATGGTATCCGCATAGACTTCCCGCGCACGAATCGGGCGCGCGCCGACAGCTGCACAGTACTTGCCGTCCTTAACGCTGACCGCCGCAGTCAGAACCGGAAAATCCGTCTCTGTGTTGCGGAACGACTGATAGGCAATCTTGCGTCCTGTTTTCTGGATGTGCACAGCAGTCAAAATGCTGTTGTCCGGCTTCTGTCGGCAAAATTCTGCGATTGGCACCTGTACCAGCTTGTCCTCGCCCTGATACAGCTCTACCGTGCAGTCTAGTGCCAGCAGCAGTGTCAACGGATCGGAAAATCCGGCGCGAAGCCAGACCGAGCCGCCCATCGTCGCACAGTTGCGGAACTGCACGCCGACAATATGCCTCACGCTCTCCTGCGCCGCATGGTCAAAATACGTGTTGAGTCCCTCATGGGTCTCAAACTGCCGCAGCGTCACCATCGCGCCGATGATGAACTCGCTGTCGGTCTCCTCGATTTGATCCAGTCCCAAGCCGCTCAAATCAATAGCGGTCGACACATTGCCGCTGCTCATTTTCATCCAGCCCATACCGCCCAGCACGCGGTTCGGGCGCTTTTGGTTTGCCTTCCATGCTTCTTCCAAAGAGCTTGCTTTCAAAAATTCTCGGATTGTAATCATATTCCCGTCACCTCTTCGCTCTCAGTTTGTTCTCTCTCGCTGCTTCGCCAACAAATCCAAATGCAGCAGTGCTTCCAGCACACCGCCGCCTACCGCCCTCGCCTTATCGCTGACGGAATAACAGTGCGCCCGCTCGCATCGCGGGTCAACATCTCCGGACTTCATGCCCTTCGTCACAACAACGCCGCTTTGCAGCAAGCCGCGCACCACACCGGGGATTTCACTGCGCATCGGCATCCCATTTACCGTGCCGCAAATGTCCCCGCGCTGCACCGTGTCGCCAATCAGCACAACCGGCTCAAACACGCCGTCACACGGTGCGCGCAAAATGCGTTCCTTGGTGTAGCCGCCGATATTACCCGGCACGCCGGTGTTGGCAATCGCACTGCCAGTATAGATGCATCTGCCCAAATAATGTCCGCGTTTGGTCTCTACCACGCAATGACAATCTTTTCCCGCTGTAAATCCTGGTCCCACAGCGACCACAATTGGAGCATCGTCGATGCGCGTACCCAAATTCTGTTTTGCCAAAATCGCATCGACAACGGCATCCGGCTTCCATTGCTCGCGGATTTTTGCCTCCGGATCAATAACCACGGCAATATCTCCGCGCCGCAAAACCTCTTGTACTTCGTCCATGTTGCTGCACAGCTGTGCAGCAGAGCCTTCAATTTCTACTGTCCGTTCGTACATGGCTCTAGAAAACGCCACGGTGCGCCGCACCGCTGTCGGAACGGCAAGATCCGTCATGACAATGGAGCAGCCGCACTGATGCAGCCGACAGGCAATGCCGCTCGCCAAATCTCCGGCTCCTTTTATCAATACTCGCATGTTGTATCCTCTCGATATGTCGTCAAGACGCAGGAAATGGCATCGGGCAAACATGCCGTGATGCGAACGCCTGCTTCTTTTTCTTTTGTGCCGTCTGCCTGATTGAGAATCACGGCAAACCGCCGCTCGTGTACCTCTTTCCGCAGTCCACTTTCGTGCAAAAGCAGAGTTGCCGCGGCTTCCGGCGTGATGCACTGCTCCGGTGTCATCGAAAGCATCTCGCATACGCGCTCCGGCCGATGGCATACCTGGGCAATCGGTTTTCC
>NZ_JBNMHC010000330.1:0-2463 GCF_050872565.1 Butyricicoccus sp.
GCGAGACAGGAAAGGATGAAAAAACATGCTGAATCGAAACAACGACCAAAAGACAGATGTCATTGAACACATGCGGGATGGTGACGGTCATGTCATCCGCCGCACATTGATTGCTCCGGAGGATTCCTGCGGCAAATTTAAGATGTGTGCAAAGATTACGCTGGAGCCGGGATGTTCTATCGGTGAGCACGGCCATCAGCCGGATGCAGAATTCTGCTACATGCTGGAGGGCGAGCTGACTATCTTGGACAATGGTAAAGAACATACCGTCTATCCGGGAGATGCTTGGATGTGCGGCGATGGTGCCGTGCACTACAGCAAAAATACCTCAGATAAGCCGGCAGTTTTTCTTGCCATGGTAGTAGAATAACGAAACAAAAAAAGACCGATGCGCGATGCATCGGTCTTTTGCTGTCTGAAATAGATTTACTTGACGATGTAAACATTTGCGTACTTGACGCCGTTCTTCTTCGCGATGGAATTGTTTGCTACGAAGATGTCAATGCGCTTGCCCTTGATGGCGCCGCCGCGGTCCTCTACGGTGTAGGTGCCCCAGCCTTCGATGTAAACCTTGGTGTACATCGGCAGAACAGAGGTATCTGCTGCGATGGTGTGGTTAACGCGCGGGGATCTGCCGGAAGCAGTGGTGCTGTCACCAGCGTAGAAGGTCAGCTTGAAGTTGCCTACCAGCTGCTTGTTGCTGCTAGTGCTGGTGGACGGCTGGGTGGTAGTGGTCTGGGAAGTGGACGGCTTGGAAGTGGTCAGGTACTTAGAAGATACATAACCGGTCTTGCCGTTGACGGAGATCTTTGCCCAGTTGCCGGAAACGCCGGTCTTGGTAGCAACCTGACCCTTGCTCATGGAAGTAACTACCTTGTAGCTGGTGCTTGGGCCAGAGCGAACGTTTACTGCGGAAACAGCGTATACGGTGGTGCTTGCTGTGCTTGTGGTAGAAGCAGAAGCAGCAGCGGTTGTAGAAACAGAACCGTTGGTCAGGTACTTGCTGTGTACATAACCGGTCTTGCCGCCTGCGGTGACCTTGGTCCAGCTGCCGGTCTTGCCAGCGGTGGTTACGGTCTGACCCTTGCCGACGATGGTAACAACCTTGTAGCGGTTGCCAGCACCGGAGCGCATGTTTACGTCGGTGGTAGCGGTAGCAGATGCAGCGAATGCACCAGCGGTCAGGGATGCGGTAACAATAATGCCGGTAGCGGCAACAATAAGATTTCTCTTTAATTTCTGAAACATGTAAGTAACTCCTTTATTACGCGGGGCTGCCGAAGCAGCAGGGTATCAATTTGTTACGTTCGTGTAACCGTTTGTTACGGTTGTGTAACTGAACTGTAACCTATCTTACAGGAACAGCCGTCATTTGTCAAACAATTCTTGGACATTTTTTTAATTTCAGGCATTTTAGACAAGAATAAACTGGGAAAATTGGTGAATTTGGCAATAAAACCGGCGAAAATTCGGAAAAATAACAAAAATACACGCGAGGCGAATGGTTACAAACATCGCGGAACGGTTACAAACTGGCGGGCTATCCTGTCGAAAAAATTGACAGGGATGTGAATTGGAAAACCGCCAAATGGGTGTACATTGAGAAAAAACTGTGCTATACTATGTAATAGTTTTTGACGTTTGGCTGTTGTGTGTGGACCACAACAGTTTGAGGATAAAGTAATAGCAAATACGATGAATTGAAATTTATTTCGCGCTGTAGGCTGCCGAATGAAGCGGGACTGGAGTTCGCCAGTGCGCTGTTTTGCTGTGCCTGTATCAGAGGCAATGCATCCTGCGTGCGCGTTCATGTAAAGGAAAGTGATACGCATTTATGAAAGAAAAACTGAAGATTATACCGTTGGGCGGACTCAATGAGATCGGCAAGAACATGACAGTCATCGAGTATGGACAGGACATTTTTGTCATTGACTGCGGCATGGCGTTTCCGGACAATGATTTGCTGGGCGTTGACTTGGTTATTCCGGATGTCACGTATCTGCGTCGGCACAAGAACAAGGTGCGCGGCATTGTCATCACGCATGGTCATGAGGATCACATCGGCGCGCTGCCGTACGTACTCAAGGAGCTGAATGTTCCGGTTTATTGTACGCGTCTGGTTGCTGGAATCCTGAACTCAAAGTTTGAGGAGCACCGCATGACCAAGCAGGTAAAGATCAACTGCGTCAAGGCAGGCGATCATATCAAGCTGGGCTGCTTTGACATTGAGCTGATTCATACCAATCATTCGATTGCAGATGCAGTCGCTCTGGCAATCCGCACCCCACTCGGAACCATCATTCACACCGGTGACTTTAAGATTGACCCGACACCGGTATCTGGTGAAATGATTGACCTGACCCGCTTTGGTGAGCTGGGCAAGAAGGGCGTGCTGGCACTGATGAGTGATTCGACAAATGTCGAGCGTCCGGGCTACACACCGAGTGAGATGGAAGTTGGTAA
>NZ_JBNMHC010000331.1:0-2459 GCF_050872565.1 Butyricicoccus sp.
ATTGCCGGTGAGCTTTTTCTTGATGTTCAGACGCGCCTTTTCCGCCTGTTCGCGCGAACGCTTGTTGATGAGAATCTGCTCGGCAATCTTATCCGCTTCCGCTTTATTCTCAATGAAATAAATTTCCAGACCAGAGCGCAGGAATTCTGTCATTGCCTCCTGAATAAACTTGTTGGTAATGGCCTTCTTGGTCTGATTTTCATACGAAGTATACGTTGAGAAACAGCTGGTCACGAGAATCAAGCTGTCTGACACATCCTGAAACGAAATGCGTCCTTCGTTTTTGTTGTACTTGTTGTTCTGCTTGAGATAGGCGTCAATCGCAGAGACAAACGCCGAGCGAACCGCCTTATCCGGCGAGCCGCCGTATTCCAGCCACGAGGAGTTGTGATAATACTCCAGACGCGAAATGCTGGACGAAAAGCAAAACGCACAGTTGAGCAGCACTTTATATTCCGGCTTGTCTGAGCGGTCTTTGCCGCGCCGCTCACCGGTCAAAAACTGCACAGAGGTCAGAGCTTTGTCCTCCGCGATCTCTGTGACATAATCGCTGATGCCGTTTTCATAGTAGAATTCGGTCTCTTTGATGCCCTCCGGCGTCTCGTTGCGGAAGATAAACCGCAGCTTCGGATTGACAACCGCCTGTCGCTTGAGCACATCCAAATAATAGGTTTCCGGAATCTGAATATCCGTAAAAACCTCTAAATCCGGACGCCAGCGAATGGTCGTACCGGTTTCCCCACCGGTATACTTTTTCTTTTTAAAACCGGTCTTTGTACCCGTACAATTTTCGCCTTTTTCAAAATGCAGGCTGTATTCCGTGCTGTCGCGGCGCACGGTGACGTCCATATATTCCGATGAATACTGTGTCGCGCAGGTGCCCAGACCGTTGAGACCCAGCGAGAACTCATAGTTGTCTCCGCCGTTGTTCTCATACTTGCCGCCGGCATACATCTCACAGAATACCAGCTCCCAGTTGTATCGTTTTTCCTTTGAGTTATAGTCGACCGGAATACCGCGGCCGTGATCTTCTACTTCAATGGAATGGTCAGCATAGCGGGTGACAATGATCTCATTGCCGTAGCCCTCGCGCGCTTCATCTATGGAATTGGACAATATTTCAAATACTGCATGTTGGCAGCCGTCCAGACTGTCCGAGCCGAAGATAACGCCCGGACGCTTGCGAACACGGTCAGCGCCCTTGAGGGCAGAGATGCTCTCATTGCCGTATTGACTGTTCTTTTTCATGGTAACAACTCCAAAATCATAACTTTTTTCCTCATTGGGCTTCGTACACATTTTGTTCTGATTTAGCCCGAATACTCGGTATTATAGCGCAAAACTGTTCACTCGTCAAATCATGCGCAAAAAAATCTGACCCCAATGCATGAGGTCAGACACAGAATTTCCCTGTTATTTCTTGTTTGCTCTGGCTTTTTCTGCCGCAGCGCGCTGCTGCTTTGCCTTTTGCCGCTCATATTTCTCGCGGAACTTTTTCATCTTTTCCTGCCAGAAATAGTTGGCAATGATGTACAGCACCAGCATAACAAACGCCAGCACCAGCGTCACCGTCTCAAAGGTATCGCCCCAGCCGCTATAGCTTGCCACGAGCTTTTTCAGCAGTGTCGGTCCCAGCAGCGTGATCAGCCAGACTACTATCGTCACGCTTAGCACTGCCTTTTGCAGCTTGTATAGTGCCGGATAAACCTGTCGGCACTCCTCCGTGATGCGTCTCTCATCGCTCACCCAGATGCCGTCTGCTTCTCGTGTCTTTTTTTCCTTTTTGCTCATCCGTCCTCTGCTCTCTTCCTATAGACTTTGGAATGCGTTCCAAACACGTTTAGTATATCATACTTGAGCAAAAAAGAACATCACATCGCTGTATTTTTTGCAATTCCTTCACAAATGCTCAGCGGAGAACGATTTCCTCCTGCTCGTCGTCCTCTTCGTCCTCGTCACAGAGGTCTGCGCCGTCATCGCCAAACGAGCTGTTCTTGTTGTTGCTGCAAATCGAGATGTGCACGCCGTTTTTCACCGGTGCGAGAAAGATGCCAACCAGAACGCCAAAGCACAGCCAAGCCATCGCGCGGAAGAATTTTTCTGATCTGCTCATAGTCTTGTCCTCCTGTTTTCAGACACACTGTCCAATTAGATAGTTTCAGTATAGCACAAGTTGCATCAAAACGCAAAAAGAATACGGCTCTCCCTGCACGGGAAAGCCGTATTGTGTGCATCCGGCGGCACAGAGACCGGACGGGGTTTCTGTGATTGGAGCATTCTCCGGCGTCTGCCGGATGCGGTTGGATTGTGTTCCGAATTCAGTTTGCCCGAAACCGGCGAAAGTATGCGCCGTTCAGGCATCAAAAAACACCGGAACAGTTTCCCATTCCGGTGCTGTTTGAGCAAGTAATTAATACTTTCTTCTCTTTGCGCGAGCCGCCTCGGACTTCTTACGGCGC
>NZ_JBNMHC010000332.1:0-2451 GCF_050872565.1 Butyricicoccus sp.
ACCAGCATAACCAGCAGCATAGAAACCGGCAGGATAATCAGCGAAATCAATGTCATGAGCGGCGAAATGGTCAGCATCATGGCAATGACACCGATGACGGTACACAGAGACGTAATCAACTGGGTTACCGACTGGTTGAGCGACTGTCCCATCGTGTCTACATCATTGGTAATGCGCGACAGCACATCGCCGACCAGATGAGACTCAAAATAGCCCAGCGGCATACGATTGATTTTTTCACTGATGTCACGACGCATCTTTCTGCACATCTTCTGTGAGATACCTGTCATCAGCCAGCCTTGAATCAAGCTGAACAGACCGCTGACAATGTACATAATAATCAAACCGAGCAAAATTTTGCCGATTTTATTGAAATCAATGCTGCCTGTGCCTGAAATCTTTGCAATCAAGCCGTTAAACAGCTCTGTCGTTGCATTGCCGAGAATTTTTGGTCCTACAACTGTAAAGATCGTGGAACCAACCGCAAAGATCATGACAAATACCAAGGCAATTTTATAGATGCCCATGTATTTTAACAAGCTGAACAAGGTTCCTTTAAAGTTTTTCGCCTTTTCTGTCGGCGCACCAGGGCCGCGCCGCATTCCTCTTCCGTGTGCCATTATGCGCGTCCTCCCTTCTCTACGCCCGCCAGCTCTGCTTCAGACAGCTGGCTCTTTGCAATTTCCTGATAAGTCTCGCACGAAGCCAGCAGCTCTTCATGCGTACCGGAACCGACAATCTTACCTTCATCCAAGACAAGAATATTATCCGCATGTAAGATGGTAGAAATACGCTGTGCGACAATGATAACCGTTGCATCCGCTGTCTGCTTGGCAAGCTCTTTGCGCAGAGTCAAATCGGTTTTATAGTCCAGAGCAGAGAACGAATCATCAAACAGGAAGATCTTCGGATGCTTGGCAATCGCACGGGCAATAGATAAGCGCTGTTTCTGTCCGCCGGACACGTTGGTACCGCCTTGTGCAATCAGCGAATCGTACCGGTCCACCTTGGAATCAATAAATTCCGTTGCCTGTGCAATATCTGCCGCCTGATGCATGGCTTCGTCAGAAATGTCCTCGCCGCCATATTTCAGATTGCTCTCAATGGTACCGGAGAACAGAGTGCCCTTCTGCGGCACATAACCCATCAGACTGCGCAGCTTGTGCTGTGTCATCTCCCGCACATCCACGCCGTCAATCTTGATGGAACCCTCTGTCACATCAAAGAAACGCGGAATCAAGCGAACAATCGTCGATTTGCCGCAGCCTGTGGAACCAATAATGGCCGTTGTCTTGCCCGGCTCTGCTGTAAAGGAAATATGCGACAGTGCCGACTCATCGGCATCCGGATAGGTAAACGAAACATCCTGGAAGGTCACATAGCCCTTCGGCTGTTCCAGCGCAGCATCCTTTGGACGCTCCGGATCACTCAGAGAAATCGGCATATCCAGCACTTCCACAATACGATCCGCAGCAACACCGGCACGCGGCAGCATAATCGAAATCATGGTCAGCATCAGGAAGCCCATAACAATTACCATAGAGTAGGTAATAAATGCTGTCAAATCACCGACCTGCATCGTTCCGGCATCCACACCATGTCCGCCAACCCAAACAATGAGAACCGAAATACCATTCATGACAAACATCATGACCGGCATCATAAAGGTCATCGTGCGGTTGGTAAACAGCTGGGTCTTATACAAATTCTGGTTTGCTTCGTCAAACCGCTGTTCCTCATGCTTTTCTCGGCTGAAAGCACGAATCGGCATGATACCGGTCAGCATCTCACGGGAGACCAAATTCAAGCGGTCTACCAGCTTCTGCATGATCTTAAACTTTGGCATAGCAATGCCGGTCAGCGTGCCGACACAGGCCATCATGACGACAACAGCGAGCACAATCGTCCAACCCATGCTGGAACCGGTCTTGATGACCATGATAATGCCGCCAATCGCGACAATCGGCGCATACAGTACCATACGCAGCAGCATGACGGAGACCATCTGAATCTGCTGAATATCATTGGTTGAGCGGGTAATGAGCGATGCCGTAGAGAATTTCTCCATCTCTGCATCGGTAAAGTGCATGACTTTTTCATAAATCGACGCACGCAGGTCACGGCCAACCTTAGACGATGTAATCGACGCAATCAAACCGACCAAAATCGCCGCAATTGCCATGACAATCGCCATGAGCAGCATCTTTCCGCCGACGGTAAATAAATACGCATTGCGCACATGGTTCAAGTCGATGCCCTGTGCCTGATACTCCGCGGACACATAGTTTACAGCAATCTCCGTCAGATACGTGTCTGTCAGATCTCCCATCTTGGAAAACGCTTCATTCATCTGCGAAATCAACTGATCTTTTGTCATCATGCCTGCGGAAACCGCCATCTGAATCTGATCCAGCGACACCTTCGCCTTGCTGTTGTTTTGCAGCTGATAAA
>NZ_JBNMHC010000333.1:0-2446 GCF_050872565.1 Butyricicoccus sp.
AGCGATGAGCTGCGGTAAATTTTTATGATTGAATTGGAATTTTTCCTCCGTGCGAAGCAGGACAATTACCGCAAATACCAGTGCAACGAGATTGCGGAAAAAGCTCTTTTGCATCGGCGGCAAATCGCCGGACAGCCGGACAAATAAATTCATCAGCGCAAAGAAAAACGCGGATAAGATAATAAAGCAAATGCCTTTGGTTTTGTTGTTTGTCATAAGTATATCGTTCCATTCTGTAGTAATTTTATTGCATGAAAAAAGACGAAGGTCATTCGTCTTTTTGTGCTGGAAGCTCATATTCGCTTGTCATGGCGGACAGCAGCTGCTGATAAATGTCTTCTGCGTGCTTTTGGAATTGTGATTCCAAATGGGAAGCCTGCATCGGACTGACCACATGCAGCTGGACAGAAAAAACATCCTGCATCGTCAGATGCACAACATAGTCCTTCTCTCCGCATTGTTCCGTAGAGGTGGAGATCTGTGCATTTTGGCGGATTTTGCGCACGACACGCAGAGCAGACAACTCAGCCGCCTCTCGAACAGTAAAGGGCAGGCGATTTTGAAATGCCTGTGCAGTCTGGCGTCCTTTTTCTGTGATGGAGAACAGTTCAGATTCTCCGTCCAGCAATTTTTCTATGTGATGAGAATCTTGCAGCTCGGAAAATGCTTCGGACAACTCAAAATAGCCAAAGCCATCGTCGCACCAAGTACAAATATCAACAATCGAGGCAAACGACACCGGAAACGGCAGGTAAGCCATGCAGGTTAAAATCAGAAATTTGATTTCCTCTTTTGTGCGGATAAAGCCGAAACGGACCATAGGTACACCTCAAATCTTCCAAGAATCATGTTAAGTATACCACAAACGTGGAAAAAAGCAACGAAAAACCTGCTAAATCTGCGCGGTTATCTTGTTCTGCATGGGAAAATATAGTACAATAAAATCAATCAATTTCGGATAAGGATATGAATTATGAACTATGAATTTTGTTGTCCGACGCTGTTCGGACTGGAAGGAATTGTCGGCGATGAGCTGCGCCACAACGGCGGCTTGACCGATGTCCGTGTTGAAAACGGCCGCGTCTTTTTCTCCGGCGATGAGCATACCTTGGCATGGGCGAATCTGTGGCTGCGCTGTGCAGAGCGCGTACTCATTAAAGTGGGCGAATTTCCGGCTCGCACATTTGAAGAGCTGTTTGAGGGCGTATACGAGTTGCCCTGGCTGGATTATATTGAAAAAGACTGCGCGTTTCCTGTCAAGGGCTACGCACTGGATTCTCAGCTGCACAGCATTCCGGACTGCCAGAGTATTGTCAAGAAGGCAATTGTCAAGAGCTTGGCTGAATCATATGGCATCACATGGTTTGAGGAGACTGGCGCACGCTGTCAAGTACAGTTTTCAATTGTGCACGATGTAGCAACCCTGTATTTAGATACCTCCGGAGCAGGACTTCACAAGCGCGGCTATCGCGCCAATGCCAATGAAGCACCGCTGCGCGAGACACTGGCGGCGGCAATGGTACAAATTTCCCGTTTCCGCGGCAGAGGAGAATTTTTTGATCCGTTCTGCGGTTCCGGTACCATCCCAATTGAGGCGGCAATGATTGCGATGAACCGCGCACCGGGACTCATGCGCTCGTTTGATGCGGAAAAATGGGACTTTGTTGCGCCGGAAATCTGGAGACAGGAACGCGAACGGGCGTTAGATGTCATCTATCGAGATCGAACCTATGATATTCACGGCGGTGACATTGACCCGGCATGTGTGGAACTGTCGATAGAGAATGCTAAAAAGGCGGGAGTAGACCACACGGTTCATTTTGAAGAAAAAGACGCCTGCGCGTGCCGCTTGAAAAATCGCGAGGGCACATTGATTGCCAATCCGCCGTATGGCGAACGCATGATGGACGTCAATGCAGCGCGGAAATTGCTGCGAAATTTTGGCACAGCGGCAGCTTTATCGCCAATGAAGCAGTATATTATTAGCTCTGACGAGAAATTTGAGGAGTTTTACGGGATAAAAGCGGATAAAAAGCGCAAACTGTACAACGGTATGCTGCGCTGCAATCTGTTTATGTATTATCAGCCGCCGGAGAAGCGCAAGAAGCTGCGTACCGCACAGCCGACAAACAGGGGACGCAAAAATGTTGCAAAAAACCGCAAAAATTACCAAAATAAGCGGGATAAATAATATTCATAATTTATTTACAAAAAACTTTGGAATTTTGGAAAAAAATACTTGCGTATTTCGGGAAAATGATTTAATATATAGCTGTTGGCACTCGAGCACATGGAGTGCTAACCTCTGAATTTGTATTTCATCATCTTAGGAGGATTTTATTATGAAGCTCAAGCCTTTATCTGACCGCGTTGTCATCAAGATGGTCGAAGCAGAAGAGACCACCGCAGGCGGAATCATTCTGGCAGGTTCTGCTAAGGAGAAGCC
>NZ_JBNMHC010000334.1:0-2440 GCF_050872565.1 Butyricicoccus sp.
ATGGTTCGTGAGGAAGGCGAGGAAGGCCAGAAGAAGATTTCAGCCATCACCCGTTATCTGGGTGTTGCGCTGGGTCTTCTCCAGGGCTACTCTTATTATGTCCTGCTCAGAAGCAACAACCTGATTGCTCAGACAGACTTCTGGCACGGACTCGTCATTGTTCTGACCTTTACCGCAGGTACCGCGCTCATCATGTACATGGGCGAGCAGATCACCAAGAACGGTGTCGGCAACGGTATCAGCATCCTGCTTTTCGCAGGCATCGTTTCCAGAGGTCCGGCAATGGCATCTACGCTGGTTGAGCTGGTTCGCGACGGCGGCGTAAGCTACTTCGTAGCTGCACTGACCATCATCGTAGCACTCGCTATCGTAGTATTTGTTGTATTCATCTCCGATGCAGAGCGCAGAATCCCGATTCAGTATGCAAAGCGCGTTGTTGGTCGAAAGATGTACGGCGGTCAGTCCACGCATCTGCCAATCAAGGTCAATGCATCCGGCGTTATGCCGATCATCTTTGCAGCTTCTATCATGTCTCTGCCGTCTACGATCAAGATGATGACAAATGTGAAGGCAGGCGGCGTTGCCTCCTTCATCTTCAATCTGTTTGAAACCACCAATCCGTTTTACATCATTGTGTACATCGCATTGATCTTCATGTTCAGCTATTTCTACGCTGCGATTCAGTTCAATCCGATTGAGATTGCGAACAACCTGAAGAAAAACGGCGGCTTCATTCCGGGCTTCCGTCCGGGTCGGCCGACATCGGATTTCATCAGCAAGGCTCTTGGAAAGGTTACCTTCCTCGGTGCAATTTTCTTGAGCATTGTAGCCGGCGTTCCGCTGGTCGTAGGCGCACTCAATTCCAGCCTGAACAATGTGGCACTGGGCGGTACTTCGGTACTGATCGTTGTCGGCGTTGCTCTTGAGACGGTTCGTCAGCTGGAGAGTCAGCTCATGATGAGAAATTATAAGGGATTCCTTGAGTAAAATTTGGTGAAAATTTTGCTTGCAATTTAAGGAATCAGCGGTTATAATAGAGGAGATCGAAACATGAAACTCGTTTTACTGGGCGCACCGGGCGCTGGTAAGGGTACTCTGGCAGCATATCTCATCGAAAAGATGGGTATTCCGTCTGTATCCACCGGCAATATGCTCCGTGAAGCCATCAAGAATCAGACTGAGCTCGGTATGAGCGCAAAGAAGTACATGGATGCCGGCGAACTGGTACCGGATGAAGTCGTTATCGGCCTCATCAAGGACCGTCTTGCACAGGACGACTGCGCAAATGGCTGCATTCTGGACGGATTCCCGCGCAACATTCCGCAGGCTGAGGCTTTGGAAAAGGTCGTTCCGATGGACTGCGCACTCTCTCTGGAAATTCCGGACGAGACCATCGTCAACCGCATGAGCGGCAGACGTGTATGCCTGTCTTGTGGTGCAACCTATAATGTCAACAGTGAAGCTATGGCTCCGAAGAAGGAAGGCATCTGCGACAGCTGCGGCGACCAGCTCGTTATCCGTAAGGACGACGCTCCGGAAACCGTACTTGCTCGTCTGAAGACCTACCATGAACAGACCGAGCCGGTAAAGGGCTTCTATGCGAACCTGGGCAAGCTCAAGAGCATCGAAATCGACAACGATTTTGAGAAGACCAAGAAGCTCGCCTGCGAAGCACTGGAGATTTAAACGAGATGATTAGACTTAAATCCAATAAAGAATTGGAATTAATGCGTCAGGCAGGACGAATCACCGCAGCGGCACGAGCCGCTGCGGCTCGTGCTGTCCGGCCGGGGGTCACCACAGGTGAAATCGATAAGATTGTTCGGAAAACGATAGAAAAAGCCGGTGCAAAGCCGTCTTTTCTTGGCTATGGCGGATTTCCGGGCAGTGCCTGTGTTTCGATCAACGATGAAGTGATCCATGGCATCCCCTCGCGTTCCCGTGTCATTCACGAGGGAGATATTGTCAAAGTGGACGTTGGTGCCTATATCAACGGCTTCCATGGCGACTGTGCCTGCACCATTCCTTGCGGAGAGGTGTCGGAAGAGGCAAGAAAGCTCATCGAAGTGACCCGACAGAGTTTCTATGAGGGCATCAAGTTTGCCCGCAAGGGTAATCGTATATCAGACATTTCCAACGCTATCCAGACGTATGTCGAGGCACAGGGATTCTCTCTCGTGCGCGATTATGTCGGACACGGCGTAGGCGCGAATCTGCATGAAGATCCGGAGGTTCCGAATTTCGGCCGTCCGGGACACGGCGTGCGGCTTCAGCCGGGAATGACCTTAGCCATTGAGCCTATGGTAAATGTAGGAACGTATGCAGTAAATGTCCTGCCGGACGGTTGGACCGTCAAGACGGCAGACGGCAAGCTGTCTGCGCACTACGAGAATTCTATCGCAATCACCGAGGGAGATCCGGTCATTCTGACCTTCCCTAC
>NZ_JBNMHC010000335.1:0-2439 GCF_050872565.1 Butyricicoccus sp.
GCTGTCTCACGCAGAGACAGCTCGTTTTTTGTGCGTTCAGTTGCTCTTTGACCGCTTGGCACAGCCGGTATCAAATGAGGGGTTGTAGGCGTAGTAGTTTTTGGCGTCGAGATTTTCCTGCACATCGCGCAGGGCTTCGCCGAACCGCTGAAAATGCACGATTTCCCGCTCGCGTAAAAACTTAATCGGGTCACGCACATCGGGATCATCAATCAGACGCAACAGATTATCATATGTCAAGCGCGCCTTTTGTTCGGCAGCCATATCTTCAAACAAATCGGCAATCGCATCACCGGTAGATTGCAGGGTTGCCGCAGAAAATGGTGTGCCGCTGGCAGCCTGCGGATAAATGCCGTTGGTGTGATCGACAAAATACGCATCAAAACCGCTCTGCTTGATTTGCTCGGGAGTCAGGCAGCGCGTCAGCTGATAGACAATCGCACCAATCATTTCACAGTGTGCCAATTCTTCTGTACCGATGTCTGTCAAAATCGCTTTGCCCTGTGCATAGGGCTGGGCGAAACGCTGGGTCAAGTAGCGCATCGCTGCGCCCAATTCTCCATCCGGACCGCCGAGCTGAGTGATGATGAGTTTTGCCATCGCTGGGTCAGGATTGGCAATGCGCACCGGATACATTAAATTCTTTTCATACTCCCACATACGTCAAACCTCCTCCCATGGCCATGGGTCATCTACCCAATTCCAACGACCATCTGCACCGGCATTTTGCCGCTTCAACGGTCCAAAATGCTTTTGATAGACCTCTTGTGCCTGCTGATGTTTTTTGCAGACCGTGCGGAAATATTGTACGGCGGCTTCGTCATCCGGATGACTGTCCAGATACAGAGAGGCATCAAAGGCAGCAAAACCGCGCTCTTGCACATCGCGCATCGCTTTTTGCTTTTCAGTCACGGGAAACAGCCTCCTCTCCGATAAATGGTTTGTCGAGATCGGCAAAAATAGTTCCGCGCGCCAGCGCGACATCGTCTTGATAAATATTTTGCCAAACCTGATCGGGGACAAAACCCATCGCCAGCGCCAACAGATTATAATTCAAAACATAGCCGGGACCGGATTGAGCAGCCTGTGGTGTGATAGCAGGACGCGCACCATTTGGCTTGTTCTCCATTGCGATTCATCCTTTCTGTGTCGAGATGCTCTATTTTATGCAAATGTGGTCTGAGCGGTGCATGATAGAAAAGTTCATAGATACTAACAAATAAAGATGATAGTTAGAACAATTATTTAATCAAAACGAAAGAAATTCTATTGACAGAGAAAATATCAGATAGTATACTACTGTACACGAATTAGTTTCAACTAATTAAAAGGAGGAGTATACATGAAGTTCAAATCCGGTTGGAAGCGTTTGAGTGCCTTGGCAATGGGGCTTTGCCTCACGGCAAGTGTGGCGGCACCGTCGTTTGCGGTCAATATTCGAGAGGGCGCATATAAAGACGGTACGTATGAAGGCTCTGCACAGGGATATTACGGCTTGGTCACGCTGGCAGTAACCGTTAAGGACAACGCGGTCACAAAAATTGATGTTGTTTCGCATTCGGACACGCAGTCGTATTGGAACAAAGCAGCTGTTTTGATGGATACGATTATCGAAAAGCAGAGCACCGATTTGGACACGGTTTCCGGCGCAACGTACAGCAGTGAGGGCATTTTGGGTGCGGTCAATTCTGCGCTGAAAAAAGCAGAGGGCAATGCGGTTGATTTGTCTTTCTTTACCACCGGCAATGGTACACAGGCACATCCGTATGTCATTTCTACCGCGAATCAGCTGAGAAAATTTGCAAAATCGGTAGATTCTTATGATTATGCGGGCTGTTATGTATCGCTCGGTGCAAATATTGATATTTCCGGTTCGGATTGGGATTCCATCGGCAACGATGGCGCGCCGTTCAACGGAACCTTTGACGGTCATGGCTATGTGATTGAGGGCATGACGATGGGAACTGAGCAGCAGGCATATGCTCCGGCTTCGGATGAAAAAATCATTGGTCTGTTCTCTGTGCTTGGCTCAGATGCTGTCGTGCGCAATGTCAATCTGACGGATGTGGCAATGAACGTCTATTCGCAGGACGAAGTGACCATTGGTACGCTGGTCGGCAAGACGACACCGAAAAACAGCAAGGAAAGCCGCCGCGGCGCAGTTATTGACAATTGTCATGTAGATGGTTCTCTGACCGTGAAGAATACCGGCAAAAATATCTGGGCAGGCGGCCTGATGGGCTATGAATATTGT
This sequence comes from Butyricicoccus sp., assembly GCF_050872565.1. GTDB lineage: Bacteria > Bacillota > Clostridia > Oscillospirales > Butyricicoccaceae > Butyricicoccus_A. The sequence goes on from NZ_JBNMHC010000335.1 coordinate 2,255, forward strand.
GGTGCAGTCATCAATTCCTCGACAAATGTCGATGTCAGTGCGGCAGAAACGACTGGTGAAAACTGGCTGGAAGCAGGCGGCATTGCGGGCATCAATGTTTGGGGTCTGATGGCAAACACCTATGCGACCGGTGATGTCACGGTATCTCTGTATGACCATGAGCAAGGACAGGCAGAAGACGAGAC
>NZ_JBNMHC010000336.1:0-2435 GCF_050872565.1 Butyricicoccus sp.
CTCGTGTACCTCTTTCCGCAGTCCACTTTCGTGCAAAAGCAGAGTTGCCGCGGCTTCCGGCGTGATGCACTGCTCCGGTGTCATCGAAAGCATCTCGCATACGCGCTCCGGCCGATGGCATACCTGGGCAATCGGTTTTCCGATACCTCTCAAACCCATAACCGCAATCACCAATCCGGTCTGCGCTGTCAGCACCGGTTCATGTGCCGCCGGTGCCTTGATCGGCAAGCCACGGCTCCCGTCCGCTTCAATGAGTAAAAAATCGCAGTCCTGCTTGAGCGCATCCGGATCGTCAACACCGCGCAGCTTTCCCTGCTGTGCAGGCAAGCCGACACAACGCAGATTGTGCGGCAGTGGCTGCTCAAACGGATAGATGCGCGTGGTGGTTGTCAAAATCGTCTGCTTGCCGCGCTGTGCCAGCTCTGTTCCCATCGTCAGCATACTGCTCGTCTTTCCGCCGCCGCCGACAAACGCCGTAATCGGTGCCGGAACAATGCCATCTGTCAAATACGGAATTTCTTGCAAAGTCGGCAAATAGATATGTGGTCGTTTCATCTATCACTCAAATCCATCAAAAAGATTTTCATTTGTCCGCCGCACACCATGCCTTCTTCTGCCGCCACATCATTGCTCATATCGACGGTTACGCACTTGCTCTCTCCTGTGCCGATCAGATGAAAGGCATCGCGCAAAACCGCACTCTCGCTGCATCCGCCGCCAATCGTTCCCTTTGCCTGAAACATCTCGTTTACTGTCATAAATGCTCCCGACTTGACCGGCGTCGAACCGCTCGTCTCATACACAAGCAGCAAAGCTTTTTTGAGCGGATTGCTGACTATATCTTCTACAACATCGGCGCGAAAAATCTCCTCGGTCAAAATATGCGATTTCGAGCGGCGATTGAGTCCGCTTCGGCGTATCTGTACCAGCTGTGCCGCAATGGACACGGCAATCTCCTGTACAGACAACGCGCCAATATCCAAGCCAATCGGCGTATGAATGCTGTCCAGCTTATCTTGCGCAAAACCTTCCTGTGCCAGCATGTGCAGCAGGGCTATCGTGCGCCGTTTTGAGCCGAGCATTCCCAGATACCGCGGCATAGTTCCCGCGAGCAGCGTGCGCAGACAATCCGCATCATAGCGGTGTCCGCGCGTAATCACAGCGACATAATCGCCCGCATGGATATGCAGTTGTTTGATTGCATGAGGGAAGGCATCACAGACAATCTGCTCCGCCTGCGGAAACCGCGGATGATTGGCAAATGACGGTCTGTCATCGACAACGGTAACCGAAAAGCCGAGCATCGCTGCGATCTCGCACAGCGGCTGTGCAATATGTCCCGCCCCCAACAAAATCAATCGTTCTTTCGGGCGAAACAGACGGGTGTATGTCTCTCCGTCAATTTCCATCTGCCACTCTGCGGTCTGATTATTTTGTGTCTGTCGTAAAATATCTGCAAATATCTCTCGCATCATGGTTCTCCTATAGTTTCAAAGATACGATCTGTTCAAGCGGAATGTGCAGCGCGAAAATGGCATCTTTGTTTTGTGCATATTGTTCCGGTGCAATGCGCCATGCCAAGCCGCACCCCGCAGTAATCTCCCGCGGAATCGGAATCAGCCTGCCGGGAATGCTTTGTTCCGCACATTGCGCTTCCATCGCCATGGCATCGGTCGTCGTGCGAAAGGTCAAAATCACATAGTCTCGTTTATTATGCATTCGCTTCCTCGCATTCCGCGGCGATGTTCCGCACGGCTCGTATTGCGCGGTCAATCTCCGCTTCGGTGTTCCAATAGGAAAAGCTAAACCGCACAGCCCCTTGTTCTACTGTTCCCAAGTGCTGATGCATGAGCGGCGCACAATGCGCGCCCGCGCGCACGCAGATCTCATCATCCTCCCACAGCGCATCACTGACCACTGCCGCATCGGCAGTTCCAAGATTCAACGTGACAATCGGCGCGCGCAGCGGTGCATCCATATCGCCATACAGCTTGACGAGCGGAATCTCTCGTACACCGGCAATAAATCGCCGCATGAGCGCATCTTCCCGTGCATGAATGGTTTCTACGCCGATTTCCAGCAAAAAATCGACTGCCGCTTCCAAACCAGCGATGCCATGTCCATTTGCCGTTCCCGCTTCCAATGCCGTCGGCATATCCGTCGGCTGATGCTTGTCAAAGCTGTGCACACCGCTGCCGCCGACCAACAACGAGGGAACCGACAGACCTTCGCGGACATAGATACCACCCGTGCCCTGCGGGCCGAGCAAGCTCTTGTGTCCGGTAAAACACAAAACATCAACGCCCATTGTCTGCACATCAATCGGAATGCCGCCCGCAGTCTGTGCGGCATCGACAATAAGCAGCGCGCCAGCCCGATGTGCGATGGCTGCTATTTTTTCTATCGGCACGACATTTCCCGTCACATTGGACGCA
>NZ_JBNMHC010000337.1:0-2435 GCF_050872565.1 Butyricicoccus sp.
ATTGAAGCTGAATTATGTAGAGGCATTGGCTTACATCAGCTCGGAATTGCTGGAATTGGCAAGAGACGGCAAGACGGTTGTTGAACTGATGCAGCTCGGCACAAAGATTTTGTCGAAGGCTGATGTCATGGATGGTGTCGCTGACATGATCGGAGAAGTACAGGTTGAGGCGACTTTTCCGGATGGCACGAAGCTGGTAACCGTTCACAACCCGATTCAATAAGGAGGCTAACATCATGAAAATTGGCGAGATTATGCCGTTGGATCGTGAAATCACGTTGAATGAAGGAAAAGCAACCGTAACACTGGTTGTTGCCAATACCGGAGATCGACCGGTACAGGTTGGCTCCCATTATCATTTCTTTGAGGTCAATAAGTGCTTATCGTTTGACCGAGCTGCTGCATACGGCTATCATCTGGATATTCCGTCCGGAACGGCTGTCCGTTTTGAGCCGGGCGAAGAGAAAGAAGTACAGCTGACAGAAATGGGCGGCCGCCATCGTGTATTTGGTCTGAATGATTTGTCCTGTGCACAGGTCAGCGAAGCAACAAAGGCAGCTTCTCTGGAAACAGCAAAGCTGAAGGGCTTTATTTAAGGAGGAACAAACAACAATGAGTGTGAATATTTCCGGCAGCAAATATGCTGCTATGTACGGTCCAACCGTTGGAGATAAGGTTCGTCTGGCAGATACCAGCCTGATTATTGAAGTAGAAAAGGATTACACAAAGTACGGTGATGAGTGCAAATTCGGCGGCGGCAAGACCCTGCGTGACGGCATGGGACAGTCGGTAAAGAGCCGCAGCGAAGACGGAGATCTGGATCTCGTCATCACCAACGCGCTAATCGTCGATTATACCGGCATTGTCAAAGCGGATATTGGCATTAAAGACGGCAAAATTGCCGGTATCGGTAAGGCAGGCAATCCAGATACGATGGACGGTGTGACACCGGGCATGACAGTTGGTGCTTCTACCGAAGCACTGGCAGGTGAGGGAATGATCGTTACCGCTGGCGGTCTGGACACCCATATTCATTTCATCTCCCCGCAGCAGATTGATTGTGCACTGTACAGCGGCGTGACGACAATGATTGGCGGCGGCACGGGTCCGGCTGACGGCACCAATGCGACAACTTGTACGCCGGGTCCTTGGAATCTGAAGATGATGTTAAAGGCAGCGGACGAATATCCGATGAATCTCGGCTTCTTGGGAAAGGGCAATTGCTCAGACGAGCAGCCGCTGATTGAACAGGTAAAGGCTGGTGCTATGGGTCTGAAGATTCATGAGGACTGGGGCGCAACACCGGCAGTTATCAACCATTGCTTGAATGTTGCTGATGAATATGATGTCCAGGTTGCGATTCATACGGATACCTTGAATGAAGGCGGCTGTGTCGAAGACACGCTGGATGCCATTGCAGGCCGTACCATTCATACTTATCATACCGAAGGCGCAGGCGGCGGTCATGCACCGGACATCATTCGCGCAGCTGGTGCACCGAATGTTCTGCCGTCTTCTACCAATCCGACCATGCCGTTTACCGTCAATACACTAGACGAACATATGGACATGCTGATGGTTTGCCATCATTTGGACAAGAATATTCCGGAAGACATTGCCTTTGCAGACTCTCGTATCCGTCCGGAGACCATTGCCGCAGAAGACGTCCTGCACGACATGGGTATATTCTCCATGATGAGTTCGGACTCGCAGGCAATGGGTCGTGTCGGTGAGGTCATCACGCGTACTTGGCAGACCGCTTCCAAGATGAAGGATGAACGCGGTGCTCTGCCGGAGGACGAAGGACACGGCAACGACAACTTCCGTGTTAAGAGATACATTTCTAAGTATACCATCAATCCGGCCAAGACACACGGTGTAGCACAGTATGTTGGTTCTGTCGAAATCGGCAAGTTTGCCGATCTCGTTCTGTGGAATCCGGCGTTCTTTGGTGCAAAGCCGGACATGATTATCAAGGGCGGCATGATTATTGCCTCTAAGATGGGCGATGCCAATGCTTCGATTCCGACTACGCAGCCGGTACTGTATCAGCCGATGTTCGCAGCTCATGGCAAAGCAAAGATGGCATCCTGCTTGACGTTTGTCTCTAAGGCTGCTATGGACGCAGATGTCAAGACGGCGTATGGTCTGGAAAAGACGGTTGTGCCGGTTTCCGGCTGTCGCACGATCACGAAGAGCGACATGGTATTCAACGATCGTACTCCAAAGCTGACCGTTGACCCAGAGACCTATGAGGTAACGGTAGATGGAGAAACGATTACTTCTAAGCCGGCAGAAAAGCTGCCGCTGACACAGCTGTACAGCTTGTTTTAATCTAGAAGTTTACTTTCGCGTAGGAGGAATTCCATTATGTTAGGCGTTTGCCTGTTATTTGTTGGTATCGTGCTGATTAACAACGGCATGTGCAATCTGTA
>NZ_JBNMHC010000338.1:0-2431 GCF_050872565.1 Butyricicoccus sp.
AGTATTTTAGAGGGCAGCTTGTCTGCCGGTATGGAATATCCTTCTCTCAAAACCGCTGTGTTGACGGAAGGACAGATGCTTGCTGCCCGAAAAAAGAAAAAGGAACGGCGCAAAAAGTCCAATCGAGATCATGTGCGCAGTTATACTGACTTGACACCGGGCGATTTGGTCGTTCATGAGCATCACGGCATCGGCCGCTTTGTCGGTATGGAGCGAATGAGGGTAGAAGGCACGTATCAGGACTTTATTAAAATCGCCTTTGCCGGTACGGATTTTCTCTATGTTCCGGCGACAAGTCTGGATCTGATTTCCAAATATATCGGTGCCGGTTCGGACGCCGCAGAGAGCGGACGCGTGCGGCTCAACAAATTGGGCGGTGCAGAATGGCAAAAAACACGCAGCAAAGCAAAGGCCGCTGTCAAAGAGCTGGCAGTTAATCTGATTGCCCTGTATGCGGAGCGCGAGCGCAAGCGCGGCTATGCCTTCCAGAAGGATGACAGCTGGCAGCATGAGTTTGAAGCGGCATTTGAACACGAAGAGACCGAAGACCAGCTGCGCTGTGTGCAGGAAATCAAACAGGATATGGAATCCGAGCGCCCGATGGATCGACTGTTGTGCGGCGATGTCGGCTTTGGCAAGACCGAAGTGGCGTTGCGCGCCGTCATGAAGTGCGTGCTGGGCGGCAAACAGGCAGCGATTCTCGTGCCGACGACGGTGCTGGCGCGGCAGCATTATTTGACCTGTATTTCCCGATTTTCCGGCTGGCCGGTCAAGATTGAAATGCTCAGCCGATTCAAAACGGCAAAAGAACAGAAGATCATTCTGGAAAAAGTTAAGACCGGACAGGTGGATTTGCTGATCGGCACACATAAGCTGTTCAACAAGAGCATGAAATTTAAAGACTTGGGTCTGCTCATTATTGATGAAGAACAGCGGTTTGGCGTATCGCATAAGGAAAAGCTTAAGGAAATGGCGCGGCAGGTGGATGTACTCACGCTGTCTGCGACACCGATTCCGCGCACGCTGAACATGGCACTGTCCGGCATTCGTGATATGTCCGTGCTCGAAGAGCCGCCGCAGGATCGACATCCGGTACAGACCTATGTGATGGAATACGATGCCGGTGTCATTGCCGAGGCAATGCGGCGGGAGTTTTACCGAGGCGGACAGACGTATTATTTGCATAATGAGGTCAGCACGATTGACACCTGTGCGGCAAAGCTGAAAAAGATGCTGCCGGATGCGGAAATTGCCGTGGCACACGGCAAAATGAGCCAGCGGGAACTGTCGCGGATTATGACGCGCATGAGCGATGGCGATATTGATGTGCTTGTCTGTACGACGATTATTGAAACCGGTATTGACATTGCTAATGCCAATACCTTGATTATTGAAGATGCTGACCATATGGGCTTGTCTCAGCTGCATCAGCTGCGCGGACGTGTCGGACGCTCGGCGCGACATGCCTTTGCCTATTTTACCTTCCAGCGCGGCAAAACACTGTCTGATATTTCCCAGAAACGACTGAATGCCGTGCGGGAATTTGCCGAATTTGGTTCCGGTTTTAAGATTGCCATGCGAGATTTGGAAATTCGCGGCGCAGGTAATGTGCTCGGTGCAGAACAGTCAGGACATTTGATGAATGTCGGTTATGATTTGTATTTGAAGCTGCTCGAAGAGGCGGTATTGGAAGAAAAGGGCGAAAAGCCGCGTTCCAGCACCGATTGCACCGTAGAGCTGCTGGTCAATGCCAACTTGCCGGAAAAATATGTCGAAGATTCCGGTCAGCGCGTGGATTTGTATCGCCGCATTGCTGCGATTCATACGGAAGAAGAACGCGCCGATTTGCTGGATGAGATGATTGACCGCTTTGGTGAACCACCGGCATCCGCTGTTGCGCTGTGTGATATTGCCCTGCTGCGCGCACGCGCTGCCGTACAGGATATTCTGGATATTCGCCAGAAGGATGGCAGAATCTATTTGACTTGGGCAAAGGATGGCACAGATCTGCGCCGGATGGCGGCACTGTGCGGAATGCAGAAATATAAGGGACGCTTGCTGCTCAATGCAGGAGAAGAACCGTATTTGTCTCTGCGTCTTAATCCAAAGGAACGCCCGCTTGCAATGGCACAGGAGCTGGTTTCGCTGTATGCGCAGCTCGGACAGAAGCAAGAAGATGACAAATAAGATAAAAATATTTATATTATACTCAAAGTATATTGCATGGGCGCAAAAAATCGCCAGCACCGGTACAGTGATGTGCCTGTGCTGGCGATTTTACTTTTGTGTACAGACCAAACTTGGCTCTCCCTCTGGGAGAGATGTCGCGCAGCGACAGAGAGGGCTTGTACCAGCTGTAAATTCTTTCAGATTTGCTTGATGCGAGTTTGTCAGAATCAGCCCTCTCAGGATAAACAAAAAGTAATCCGCC
>NZ_JBNMHC010000339.1:0-2413 GCF_050872565.1 Butyricicoccus sp.
GCCCTTATCTACTGCCGGATGGAAGTTCTTCGGAACAGAACCGCCAAAAATGCGCTCTTCAAAGGCATAATCGCCGTCTGCATACGGTTCAAAGGTCATCTTAACATGACCGTACTGACCGTGACCGCCGGACTGCTTCTTGTGCTTGCCTTCTACGGTGACAGCGGCGCGAATCTTCTCGCGATACGGGACAATCGGCTTGCTCAGTACCGGCTCTGCGCCGAAGCGAGATTGCAGCTTGGAGCAAATGACATCCAGATGAATATCACCCATGCCGCTGAGCAGGCTCTGATGGGTCTCCGAATTGATCGTGAAGCTAAAGGTCGGATCCTCATCTGCGAGCTTGGTCAGACCGGCAGCAATCTTTTCCTCGCCGCCCTTGGTCTTCGGTGCAATCGCCTGCGTGTAGCACGGCTTTGCAAACTGTACCGGTGTCAGATTGACAGCACGCACACTCATAGACAGCGTATCGCCGGTCTTTGTGGTCGCGAGCTTAGATACGGCACCAATATCGCCGCAGGTAACTTCCTTGACTTCGGTCGCCTTCTTGCCGCAGATCGAATACAGATGACCGATCTTTTCCGTCGCATCCATGCGATGGTTGAGCAGCGTCATATCCTGCTTTACAGAACCGGCTACAACCTTGAAATAGCTGAATCTGCCATACTGATCGGCAGTTGTCTTAAAGACAAAGGCACACGGGGTACCATTCGGGTTGCACGGTACTTCTACGAGATCCTCGCCTTCCTCACAAACTTCAACTTCGCCCTGATCCGGGGACGGCATGTAATCGCAGATGCCCTTGAGGGTTGCAACAGTGCCGATGCCGGTAGCCGCTGTGCCGCAGAATACCGGAATAACCGCGCGCTCCAGCACGCCCTGACGCAGACCTGCAATCAGCTCTTCATCCGAGAACTCTTCGCCTGCGAAATACCGCTCCATCAGATCTTCCGACAGCTCGGCAACGCTCTCGCACAGAGCGGCACGCTGCTGGTCAACCTTCGCCATCATGGATTCCGGAATGGCAACCTCTTTTCGCTCATTGCCTTCCATGTGATATGCCTTGCGGATTACACAGTCGACAACGCCGACGGTCTCTCGATTGCCCTCGAAAATCGGGATAACAATCGGAACAACATGCGCACCGAACGCCTTTTGCAGCTTGTGCAGCGAGGTATCGTAATCGGAATTTTCTTCGTCAATTTTAGAAATGTAAAACGCACACGGCTTGCCTTGATCTGCCAGACGCTTCCATGCCTTTTCTGTGCCGACACTCGGACCGGACTTGCCCGGAACGACAATCAAACCGGATTCGCACACGCGCAAAGCACTCTGTACTTCGCCCTCAAAATCAAAGAATCCCGGTGTGTCCAGCATGTTAATCTTGCAGCCGCCGTATTCTACCGGTGCTACTGCGGTGGAAATCGAAAACTTTCTGCGGATCTCCTCCGGGTCATAGTCACAAACGGTATTTCCGTCCGCGATTTTTCCCATGCGGTCTGTCGCCTTGGTCATATACAGCATACTTTCGATCAGGGAAGTCTTGCCTTCTCCGCCATGTCCCATTACACAAACGTTGCGGATCTTATCTACAGAATATACGTTCAACGATTCCATCTCCTTAATTTTTCTTATCCCAGACGAGCTTGCTCGTCCTCATGTTCGTAATTATACCCTACTTTCTCCGTTATCGCAAGCAAAACATTGTGAATTTTCTCCAAATGTTTTGCCATGTTTCTAGGAACTTCACCAGAACTTGTCAATTCTTCCGCGCTTAAACCGTACTTTTTGCACAAAATCACGCATTTTCCGCATAAAAGCATCACTCTCCTGTATTTGAAAATTTTTTGTAAAAAAAGAAACAGAGACTTTCCGCCCGCAAATGGGGCGTTCTGTCTCTGTTTTCTTTCATTCCCGTCCTACTCCATTGTCTAAGAAGAAAATCGGGATAAAGCACAAAACCATATAAATTAACAGGCGAATCGGATGGGCATCGGACGGAACAAATGCATAGCACAGATACATCATGAGCAGCATACACACGATGGACGCGCAGATGCCGATGAGAATTCCTGTGCGCTGTGCCTTTCGCTGGGCACGGGCGGCGCAAATACAATCCGCCGTCCCCATCAATCCATCGCGTACCAGCAGGGCGCACAACCGCGCATCGCGTGTATACGCCGGATTTCTCAGGGCACGATTTTGTTCCAAATCCGGCACGACAACCGTGCCTGCCGGAAGATCATACAGCTGTTCCACCAGCTTCGGCGTAATCTGCTGATTGCGTGAATGCAGCCAAATCGTCGTCTTCTGTTCCATCAGCTTTTGCATCGCATGGAACAGAACCGCCGGTACCGCATAATCCACCGTGATAATGGCGGCAAGATCGCCATCCAATGACAAGGCAAGCGCA
>NZ_JBNMHC010000340.1:0-2411 GCF_050872565.1 Butyricicoccus sp.
CTTGCCGTAGAACGAGGTCTGCCACTGATATACCATGCCGAGAACCTGATTGTTGACAACAATCGTGATAACCGGCAGATGGTTGCTGACAGCGGTACACATCTCCTGCAAGTTCATGTGGAAGCTGCCGTCACCGGTGACATGAATGACGCGCTTATCCGGCTCGCCTACCTGTGCGCCGATGGCTGCACCATAGCCAAAGCCCATCGTGCCCAGACCGCCAGAAGTCAGGAAGGTGCGCGGCTTGGAACGTCCGGTAAACTGAGCAGCCCACATCTGGTGCTGACCAACATCGGTAGCTACGATGTCATCCTTGCTAATCAGCTCATCAATCTTCTTCATCAGCTGATGCGGACGCAGAACGGCATCGTTGTCCTTCGGCTTATAATCCATGCGATCCTTCCAAGAAGCAATCTGTTCCTTCCACGGGGTATGATCGGCATGGTCGATGAGCGGCAGAACAGCCTCGAGAACATCACGAACGTCACCGATAACGCTGTGCTGTACCTCGATGTTCTTATTGACCTCAGACTCGTCAATATCAACCTGAACAACCTTTGCCGTGGAAGCAAAGTCGCCCATCTTGGTCGCTACGCGGTCAGAGAAACGGGTGCCCAGTGCGATAACCAGATCAGCGTTGTCTACTGCGCGGCCAGCGGATACCCAACCGTGCATACCGATGAGACCCAAATTAAGCGGCTCTTCTTTATCCAGTGCACCGATGCCCATCAGAGAATGACAAGCCGGAATATCGCCGCGCTTCATAAAGCGCAGCAGCAGGTCGCAGGCATCCGACGAAATCACGCCGCCGCCGAACAGGATGACCGGACGCTCTGCTTCATTGACCATCTCTGCCATCTTGGAAATCTGCTCGTGCTGAATCTTCGGATTCGGACGCTTCTTGACTGCCGGCTTGTGCTCAAACTCACAGACTGCTGCCGTGATGTCCTTCGGAATATCAATGAGTACCGGACCCGGACGACCACTGATGGCAATTTCATATGCCTGACGAACGGTATCTGCCAGTTCTTCTACATTGCGGACAACAAAGTTATGCTTGGTGATCGGCATGGTCACGCCTGCGATGTAAATTTCCTGGAAGCTGTCTCGACCAATCAGACCGGTGCCAACATTTGCGGTAATCGCAATCAGCGGGATAGAATCCATAAATGCTGTTGCAATGCCGGTGACCAGGTTGGTTGCGCCCGGGCCGGAGGTTGCCAGAACAACGCCTACTTTGCCGGTTGCGCGGGCATAGCCATCTGCGGCATGGGATGCGCCCTGTTCGTGTGCGGACAGGACATGACGGATACGGTCGGAATACTTATACAGTTCATCATAAATGTTCAGTGCTGCGCCGCCCGGATAACCGAAAATGGTATCGGTACCCTGTTCCAGCAGTGTCTCAAGCAGAATCTGTGAACCATTGAGTTTCATGAGCCATCTCTCCTATATCGTAATATTTTTCCTTCGGGTTGGATAAACAAAAAAAGCCCTTATCTCTACAAAAAGAGACAAAGACTAGCTCTGCGGTACCACTCTTTATTGCCGCTGATGTCCCAGCGACCCCTTTACATCGGCACAAATCTGTGCGTAATGCTCTGCCTGTTAACGGGGGCGTGAACCGGTTCAGATTACTAGGTCAGCCCATTCACCTGAACTGCTCGCGGATGACGTTCGCGCTTTCTCCCTGCTGCCTCGCACCAAACGGCAGTTCTCTGAAAGTGACGGAAGCGTTACTCTTTCCGGTCTTTGCATTTTTATATCTAAGTATTTCTAATTATATCTTGTAAATCCAAAAAGTCAATAATATTTTTTATTTTTTCGCATTTCTCCGGTTTTCCGTACAAATTTTCAAAGATCCTGCATACTTTGCCCAAAACCGGCGAAAGCTAAAAACAAATCTTCGGGAGGTGGTTTTCCTGTTTCTGCTGTTCGCGCGCACACTGCTCGTCTATGCTGCAGTCATTGGCGGTCTGCGGTTTACCGGAAAACGACAGCTCGGTGAGCTGTCCACCTCGGAATTTGCCGTTACCATTCTGGTTTCCGAGCTTGCCTCCATTCCCCTGCAAGACACCGCCATCCCGCTGCTCGGCGGCATCGTCCCTCTCGTCACACTGCTCGCCGTGGAAGTGCTGCTCTCCGGTCTCTGCCAAAAAAGCATCCGCGTCCGCCGCCTGCTGTGCGGCAACCCCTGTATGGTCATTCGAGACGGAAAATTTGATCCCGACATGCTGCGTCTGCTTCGCCTGTCGCCAGAGGACATCTTGGACGGCCTGCGCATGGCAGGTGTCTCTCTCGTGTCCGACGTGCGCTGCGGCATCATCGAGACCAATGGACAGCTCAGTGTGCTGCTGTATGCAGACAAGCAGCCCCTCACGCCATCCGACATCCATCAGCACCCCAAAGAC
>NZ_JBNMHC010000341.1:0-2400 GCF_050872565.1 Butyricicoccus sp.
GACAACAGTTTAGTCACTGTCGCTGTCTGCTGCATAAAATCAATCTCTCCTTTCTTCGAGAGGACGAAATGTTTGTAAAATTTCCTTGGCGCAGCCAATGCCATCCACAGCGGCACTCATAATGCCGCCCGCATAGCCTGCGCCCTCACCGCACGGAATCAGACCGACGAGCTGCACGCTATGTCGATTGTCATGCCGCGTGATGCGAACCGGCGAGCTTGTACGGGTCTCCGGTGCGGTCAAAAGCGCATCCGGTGCGTCAAATCCGCGAATTTTTCTGCCAAACTGCCGCAGTCCTACCTGCATGTGCTGGATCACAAACTCCGGCAACACACCCGCCAGTGAGGTATATTGTACACCAATTGGGTAGGTCGGTGCAACCCGGCCATGCTTACGGGAAGGCTTTCCGGCCAAAAAATCACCGACTTTCTGGCACGGCGCACGGTAACCGCCAGTCAACGCAAAGGCCTTTCGCTCGATTTCTCGCTGAAATGCCACGCCGCCCAAAGCATCCGCAGTCGGGAAATCCGAAGGATTGACCGAGACGACAATGGCTGCATTGGCGTTGCGTCCATCTCGCGCATGATAGCTCATGCCGTTCGTCACAATAGAATCCGGTTCGCTCTGCGCCGCAACAACATGGCCGCCCGGACACATGCAAAACGAATAACAGGCGCGTCCATTCTCTCGATGTGACAGCGTATATTCTGCCGGCGGCAGAGCAGGATGTCCTGCCAGCTTGCCATACAAGCTGGCATTCAAGTCCTCTTGCAGGTGTTCAATACGCGCACCGACGGAAAACGGCTTTGGCTCCAGATACACACCGCTGTGCAGCAGCTGTTCAAAGGTGTCGCGTGCACTGTGGCCAATCGCCAAAATTAACCGCTCGCAAGCAATCTCCTGTCCATCAATCACTGCGGCCGTGAGTGCGCCATCATGACTGCGCACGCCAGTCAAAGTACAGCCGAACTGAACCTCTCCGCCTAAGCGAATGATTTCTTCGCGCATAGAGCGCACCACACGTTTGAGAATATCTGTGCCAATATGTGGCTTCGCTTGATACAAAATTTCTTTTGGCGCGCCATGCTCGACAAATGTCCGCAAAACCCACTCACTCATCGGATCGTTAATGCGCGTGGTCAATTTGCCATCAGAATATGCGCCCGCACCACCTTCGCCAAACTGAATATTGCTGGCCGGATCAAAAACGCCGCCAGAAAAAAAGGCATCAACCGCGCGGTCACGGCTGTCTATCGCCTGTCCGCGCTCAAAAACACGCGGACGATAGCCATTCTTTGCCAAGACATAAGCGGCAAACAAGCCGCCGGGGCCAAATCCTACAACAATCGGGCGATGTGTCAGCTGTTCCGTGCCGGTTGGAACCGGTTTCTGCGCCGGTGTTTTGAGTCGGACATCCGGCTTTCCCACGCGGTCAATCACTGCTTGTTCTTGAGTCGGTTCCGCTAAATCAAGCAAAACAGACAGAACACGAGTAATTTTTCCGCGCCGCGCATCAATAGATGAGCGATAAATATGTGCACCGCGAAGCTCTCGCATAGAAAGCCCGCATTTTTTTGCCGCTGCTTCTAAGGCATCTGCATCCGCAGCCTCCAGCGGCAGTCTGATATTTCCAACTAAAATTGACATATACTATTCCTTATGATTTCCATGGATATGAAACATGTAACTTCCTTGCGTCGCTTATTATACCGCAAGATGCGGGAAAAGTAAAATATAAAAAGGGCTAAAAACTCCCAGCAGACCTTTTCTGCTGGGAGTCAATGATTTTATTCCTGCTCTTCCTTTTCGTCCTCTGCCTCACCGTTTTCCAATGCAAGCTGATGCATGATAAACTGGCGAGCGGTACGCGGGGAGCGGCCGCCTCTGCGCGTTGCAAAGCGCTCTGCGAGCAGATGCAGCTTGTCCAAATCTAGTGTGAGACCATAATCTTCGGCAAGCTGTTCAACAATGGACAGATATTCGTTCTTCACCGGCTTGGAGAACGTAATCTGAATGCCAAAGCGGTCAGACAGAGATGCTGCGGACTCCATCGCATCACGACGATGAATATCGTCGCCCTCGCGCTCGGAGAATTTCTCACGGATAATATGTCTGCGGTTAGATGTTGCATAGATAACCAGATTGTTCGGCTTGCCGGCAACGCCGCCCTCGATAAAGGCTTTCAGCGCGACAAAACGCTCATCTTCTGAATTGAAGGTCAAGTCATCCAAGAACAAGATAAACTTGAACGGGCTGTGTGTAATGCGTTCACAAATCATCGGGAATGCCTGAATTTCCGACATCGGCATCTCAATAATCTTCAAGCCGCGGTCTGCATATTCATTGGCAATTGCCTTGACGGTAGACGATTTGCCGCAGCCCTTATCGCCATACAGCAGA
>NZ_JBNMHC010000342.1:0-2399 GCF_050872565.1 Butyricicoccus sp.
CAATCGCCGAGAGGTGCTGTATTATCCGGTACAAATCGGATCGCGCAGTGAATTACAGATTTTAAACAGCATGAAACGTGTGTATGGCGTTCCGGTATCTATTACGCTCAATTCGCTGTATTACACGCCGGAGCAGTATCCGATTTTGGCCGACTATATCGAGCAATGTGTCACAGACGGTTTTTCTTCGTTTATTGTCGCTGATATGGCGCTGCTCATCTATCTGCATGAGCAGGGGATAGACAAGCAGATCCAACTGCATATCAGTGGTGAACTGTCTGAAATCAATCATTTGACCATCGCACAGGGTAAAGCATTGGGAGCAGACCGTGTAATTTTTCACCGAAAGACTACGCTTGCAGATATGAAAGCCTGCGTGCGCGCACAGCCGGAGCTGGAATATGAGGCGTTTGTGCTCAATGAGATGTGTCATTTTCATGGAGCCTTTTGCAGCTCTCTGCACTGCGATGAACTCCCTCATGCCTGTTTGATACCCTATCAGCTGGGCGGTGTGCATTCGCCTTTGTACTGTGAAGAAAAGACACCAGACACGCCTGTACGACGCGGCTGTGTTGGACAATCCGGCTGTGGATTATGCGCGCTGTGGCGCATGAAACAAGCCGGGATTTCTTATGGAAAACTGGTCAGCCGCGGCAATTTTTTGGAAGATACGGTTCGGGATATTCGGGCGTTCCGCGTGGCTTTGGATATTTTGAATGACAGTGCAGATGAACTGTCGTTTCAAACCCAGCTCAAACGACAGTTGTTTCCTGACGGATGCAGCGGCACTTGCTATTATCCTGTCAATCAGGTACAATAAAAGGGAAAATAAACCAATGAGGAGTAGCAATTGGAACGAATCAAGACTTTCTTGCTTGTTGTGTTTCTTTCTCTTGTGGTATCTGCCGCAGGGTTTGCGTTTATCTCTGTTAACATTTACCATCGATCCATCGGCGCGTCGTTGACGGAGCTGCGGCTGCAGTCAAAAACGTCTACCAGAGTTTTTGAGACAGAGCAAAATGCACAGAAATATATGGAGAGGCGAGCAAAATCAGAAGATAAATGGTATGAATTGCCCGATGATGTGGCATTTGGCAGCACAGTGATTGTGTTTCACTATGAAAATATCAAACTGTTGGCATTTGTGCCGGAAAACGAAAAAAATCACGTGGTCTTATACCTGCATGGCGGGGCGTATGTGAGCCAGATTTCCAAGAATCAACTGCGTTTTTGCGATAAGCTGGCGCAGCAGTCGCAATCGATTGTGCTGGCGCCGATTTATCCGCTGGCGCCAAATCACCGGTTTAGCGATACGTATTTGCTGTTAGAGCATTTGTATCCAGATATACGGGAGTATACATCCTTGCCGCTGACGATTTTGGGAGACTCTGCTGGCGGCGGATTGGCCGCTGGGTTTTGTGAATATCTCGGCGTGTGGGGCTGGGAGCAGCCGGAACAGTTGATTTTGATCTGTCCGTGGCTGGATGCCACCCTGTCTAATCCAGACATCAAGCGCTATGCCAAGCGCGACCCGACGTTATCTCCAAAGGGATTGAAAAGAATGGGAAAAGCGTGGGCAGGGCCGTACACCAATGCGAAAGACTACCGCATCAGCCCGATGTTTGGAGATGTTTCTTATTTGAACCGTGTTACGATGTTTATTGGAACGAGAGAGCTGTTGTATCCGGATGTGATAAAATTTTCAGAACACTTGCAGGAAGCGGGCATAGATGCCACGCTGCACATTGGCAAGGGACTCAATCACAATTATCCGCTCTATGACATTCCAGAAGCGCAAACAGCGATGCAGCAGATCTGTGAAGCGATAGAACAATTAGATACATAAAAAGACGGTATGCACCGGAAACATTTCGATGCATACCGTCTTATCTTTTCTATACGTTTGGCAAATAACAGAGATTACAGCTTCTTGCCAGTCAGCAGCTCGTATGCCTGCAAGTACTTGGCAATGGTCTTTTCGGTAATGTCTGTCGGCAGCTTCCAGTCATGCTCGTTTGCCTTCAGCCAGTCGCGTGCGAACTGCTTGTCGAAGGACGGCTGACCGTGACCCGGCTCATAGCCGTCTGCCGGCCAGAAACGAGAGGAATCCGGTGTCAGCATTTCATCACCCAGAACGATGTTGCCGTTCTCGTCGAGACCAAACTCAAACTTGGTATCAGCGATGATGATGCCGCGGCTCAGAGCATAGTCTGCACATTTTTTGTACAGGGCAATGGTATAGTCGCGCAGCTTCTGTGCGTACTCTGCACCCTTGCCCGGGAAGTACTTCTCCAGATGCTCAATGCTCTGCTCATAGGAAATGTTTTCGTCATGATCGCCGATTTCAGCCTTGGTGGACGGGGTATAGATCGGCTCCGGCAGCTTGTCGGATTCCTTCA
>NZ_JBNMHC010000343.1:0-2395 GCF_050872565.1 Butyricicoccus sp.
CTTGTTTTGGATGAGATTACGTCAGAAGCGGATATTTTTGCCGCAGAATGCGCGGCGCACTGTGGAACGGCGGTTCTCGCTTCGGCACATGCATGGGATTTGGAAGATTTTCAGCTTCGACCGTTGTACCAGCGATTGCAGGAACGAAAGATTTTTACCCGTGTGTTCTGCATTGAACAGCGGCATCAAGTGACGCGGATTGTTTAGCGAATAGAAAGGACGAACAGGAATGTTAAAAATCATGGGTGTATTGTTGGTTATCGGTTCGTTTACCGGTATTGGCATGACGCAGAGACAGCAATTTCGCAGGCGGGTGATCGCGCTGGGAGATATGCTGTCTGCACTGGATCTTATTTCCGCAGAGCTTTCGTTTCATCTGACAAGCATACCGGATATTGTGGCAAAGCTCGCATCGGACTCCCGCAGCAGCATTTCCGAGCTGTTTCAGCCCATGCAGCAGATGATGCAGCACGATGATGGACTGTCTATGACATTTAAATGGATGAAAGCGATGCGGGAATACGGCACATCTGTCGGACTGAAAGAAGAGGACATTCTCATTCTGTGCGATCTGTCGGAATTTATCGGGAAATATGATGTGCAGGCACAGCTCAACAGCATTTCTTATGCCAAAACGCGCTTGACCAAACAATTGGACATTGCTTCTGCTGAAATGAAAAGCAAAGGAAACGTGTACCGCACTTGCTGCGTGGCGGCAGGAATTCTGCTAGTGCTGATTTTGATTTGACGCGTGCTTATGGAAGTAGATTTAATTTTTAAAATTGCCGCAGTAGGTATTCTGGTCGCGGTACTCAATCAGTTGCTCGTTCGTTCCGGACGGGAAGAACAGGCGATGATGACGACACTGGCGGGATTGATTGTTGTGATGATGCTTATCGTGCAAAAAATCAGTGAGCTATTTACGTTGATTCAACATGTATTTGATTTTTAAATTGGCAGCCTTGGCGGTCTGCGGCGCACTGTTCGCTGCATTTTTGCGGCCGATTTCTCCGGTGTTTGGTATTTTGACCGCCCTCGCGTGCGGGCTACTTTTGCTGTATGCGATATTCGAGCCGATAGAACAGATTTTCGCGGTGCTATCCGGCTTTTTAACCGCAGCGGGAATGACAAAAAATTTGTACGTGCCGGTTATCAAGGCGGTCGGTATTGCAGTTATCGTGCATATCACAGCACAGGTATGTAAGGATGCCGGAGAGGGCGCACTGGGCAGCAAATTAGAGCTGGCGGGTGTCATCGCCGCGATTGCGGTGTGCATTCCGCTCATGCGGGAAGTCTTTGCGTTGCTGGAATCTATGCTGCTGTGATAAAAAGGAGCAGAAGTATGAAACGCTTCAGAATTGCTGTGTTGGTCTGTCTCTGTCTGTGCGTTATACAGAGACCGGCGTGTGCGGCGGATGTGTTTTCCGATCAGCAGATACAGGGACAGGCATCCATGCGGCGCGCCTTAGATGGCGAGAGCCAAGCCCTATTGGATGGACTTTCCGATGGCAAAGATTTGACACAGACAGTTTCACAAATTCTGCGCCGGACACAAACACAGCAGAGAGGTGCAATTGCTGAAGCAGTTTCTGCTTTGACTGGTGCTGCTGTCGTTATGATTTTGTGCAGCTGTGCAGAGAGCTTTTCCAAAACGTCACGGATTTCCCCACTGATTTTGCAGCTGGCGGGAGCATTGGGAATGACAGCTGCCGTCTATCAAACGCTTGCCGGACTGACCAGCGTATGCAGGGAGACAACAGAACAAATACAGATTTTTTCAAAATCTATGCTGCCGGTCATGACAACAGCAATTAGTCTAACGGGAGCACCGGCTTCTGCCACATTGGTGTACAGCGGTACGATGTTTGCGCTGGATTTTTGTATTTCTCTGATTACCGGTGTGTATATTCCTGCGGTCTCTGCGTATGTTGCGATGATTACGGTTAATACGGCAGTAGGAAATGATATGCTGACACGATTGGCAGCGTGTATCAAATGGCTGATTGTCAGCTCACTCAAGCTGCTGCTGACGTTGTTTTTCTTTTACATCACAATTTCCGGCTCGGTCAGTCATGGAATGGATGCGGGAACGGTAAAAGCAGCGAAATTCGCGCTGAATTCCTCCGTGCCGCTCGTCGGTAGTATTTTGTCCGGCGCGGCAGATTCTGTGCTGGCGGGAGCAGTAATTCTCAAGAATTCGTTGGGCGTTTTTGGAATGCTGTGTGTCTGTGCCATTTGCCTTGTACCGTTTTTACGGATTGGCGTAAATTATTTGGTGTTTAAAATTGGCGCGGCGGTACTGTCGCCGATTTGCCCGAAATCACTCAGCGGACTTGCCGATGGCATTGCGGACAGCATGGGCATGATTTTAGGTATGTTGGGGAGCTGTTCCGCC
>NZ_JBNMHC010000344.1:0-2394 GCF_050872565.1 Butyricicoccus sp.
GAATCCAGCCAGATACCCTGTCCCATCAGGAACGGATAATTGCGCACACGCTTCTCCGACTGAATTTTGAATCGAGCCAGCAGCTGATCGACCACAAGATCCAGCATATCATCCAGCGAACGGAAGAACACCTCTGTATTTCCCTTTGCCTTGATCGCCAGACGCGGCAGATTGATTGAGGTAAAGCTCAAATTGCCGCGGCCGTTTACAATCTCGCGGGACGGGTCATAGACATTGCCAGCCACGCGGGTACGGCATCCCATATATGCCGCCTCAGTCTCCGGATGTCCCGGCTTATAATACTGGATATTAAACGGCGCATCAATAAACGAGAAGTTTGGGAACAGCCGCTTGGCAGAAACACGCATAGCCAGCTTGAACAAATCATAGTTCGGATCGCCCGGATTGTAATTGACGCCCTCTTTGACCTTAAAAATATGAATCGGGAAAATAGAGGTCTCGCCATTGCCCAGACCTGCCTCTGTTGCCAGCAGCAAGCTCTTCATGACTAATCGACCCTCCGGAGAGGTATCCGTGCCATAATTGAGCGAAGAGAACGGAATCTGCGCACCGGCGCGCGAATGCATGGTATTGAGATTGTGTACCAGTGCTTCCATCGCCTGATAAGTTCCGCGCTCTGTCTCCTTGCGTGCATACTTGACGGTAAATGCCATCACACGATCTGCAATTTCTTTTTCTGCACCACGTTCGATGAGTCGAGCACGAATGGTCTCTGTGACGCCGTTATTATCTGCCAGCACCGGCTTTTTGCCGCATGAAGCAATCAATGCCTTTGCTGGTTCCAAACCTTCTTCTTCCAGATCAAACGCTTCAAGTGCCTTTGCCAGATTATCGCGATAGTTGTGCCAATACGTCTTTTTTACGCCGGGTGCCATGCTGTAATCGAAATTCGGCACACTCTGACCGCCATGCTGGTCGTTCTGGTTCGATTGAATCGCAATGCAGGCAAGCGCAGAATAGCTGCGAATGTCATTCGGTTCACGCAGAAATCCATGACCAGTGGAAAAACCGCCGCGAAACAGCTTGAGTAAGTCAATCTGCGTACAAGTCGTCGTCAGCGTGTAAAAATCAAAGTCATGAATGTGAATATCGCCTTCTCGATGTGCCTTTGCTATGCGCGGCTCGAGCAAGAACATCTCGTTAAATCGCTTTGCGCCCTCCGAGCCGTATTTTAGCATCGTACCCATGGCGGTGTCGCCGTCGATATTGGCATTTTCGCGTTTGATGTCATTTTCCACGGCGGACTTGAAAGTCAAATCTTCATAGATCTTCATGAGTCCGGTATTCATCTCACGCTGACGCGAACGCTCCTTGCGGTACAGGATATATGCCTTTGCCGTTTTCGCGTGTCCCTGTTCAATCAGGATCTTTTCCACGGCATCCTGTACATATTCTACGGTCGGCGTGTCTGTCGGGCTGTGTGCCTCGATATAATCCGCTGCATCCAACGCCAGACGCATTGCCATCTGGTAGTCATGTCCTCCGGATGTCTCCGCAGCCTTGTAGATAGCATTGGCAATCTTTGTCACATCAAAGAACACACATCTGCCGTCTCGTTTTTCAATCTGCTTTATCATCGCCGCCGCACCTCTGGTTTCTTCATATTCTTCCGTCAGAAAAAACACAAAATATACACATATTATTTCCCATACATACTATATCTTGTGTTCCGTCTGACTGGAACTGTCTCATATTTTAATACGCCAATCGGCAGATGTCAATAGCCCGCCCGGCTCTTGTGGTAGGTGCAATCTTGCAGGAATCATTCCTATTTTTTACTTTTCCCCCGGATTGCTGCAGCGGCATGAGAAATAGTTTTCCACAGAATTTCCCATGCCGCTCCGAAGAATTCCCGATGGTAAAGCAGCGAATCGCTCCGAGATACGGGAATCTCTCAACTTTATTTTCGCACAGATGCCAAGTTTTCCACACCCGTTCATTTCTTGCAAAACGTTTCAAATCCCGCAAGAAAAAAATTTTTTATTTTGTTATCCCTCTATCCATACACCACTACATGTTGTGGTGTATGTGTCCAGTCATAGACTCTGCTCTAAGCGGTCAAAATCCAATTCTTTCCAGTTATAGAGGAAGCATCGGCTGAGACGGCGAATCTCTTCGGTCTCGGTTTTCGCCGATTCATCATACACGCCGACTACCGGATACCCTGCACCGGACGCGGTAATGACACAATGCAGGCTGTCCTCAAATACTGCCGTCGTGCGCTTGTCCGTTCCCAATCGCTCTGTGCAGGTATCAAAGATATATGGCAGATTTTTGCTCGTCTGTAAATCACCGCAGGTCAAAATAAACGAGAAATAATCCAACACCCCGACACGACGCAATGCCGCTTCGACTAACGTGTGATCCGTGGCA
>NZ_JBNMHC010000345.1:0-2394 GCF_050872565.1 Butyricicoccus sp.
CCCGGCAGGCGCTGCATTCCTATCAGCTGTCTTTCACCCATCCGATTACCAAACAACCCATGACATTTACTGCGCCGATCCCCGAGGATATGCAGGCGTTGTTGTCCTAGAGACCTGTAACCACAGGTCTCTTTTTTATACTGTTTGATAAACAGGCATCGTGCTGCGCACCGCGCCGCACAACCAATGCTCGATGGCTTCTTTGACTCCATTGTGCTCATTATCTGCAACGACAGCATGGCACACCTGCTTGACTTCTTCCGAAGCGTTGTCCACGGCAAGTGCCAATCCGGCGGTCTGTAAAACGGCCAAATCATTGGGTGCATCACCAACGGCAATGACCTGCTCCAGTGGAATATGTAATTCCTCGCACAGCTTGCGCAGACCCTTTCCCTTATCGACACCAATCGGTGTCAATTCCAACGAGGTGCGCTCAGAAAATGCTGCGGTCAAGTCTAAGTACTGCAATCGTTCCAAGGTTTGCACACGCGCTGTTGTATCCGGATGATACAAGCAGATCTTTTCTACCAGATAATCGCCGCTCTGACAATATGCAATGACATTATCCACCAAATGCACATGATGAGAAAAATGCTCCCGCAAATATTCATTGCGATAGTGTTCGAGAAGGGCAATATTTTTCTTACTGATGATAGATTCTCCCTCCATCATTACTTGAATCATAATATCTCTCGGTTCTGCATAGCGCAGTACCTCCAACGTAATGGCCGGATCCAGCACCTGTCTGCTGATGATGCGCTTTTCTTGCCGATCATACAGCAGTCCGCCGCTCTCACACAGCACATACCGCATCGTCGGAAACAAAGGAAAAAATTGTTCAACTTCTCCCAAGGCGCGACCGGTAGAAAAAATCACATGTTTTCCCATTTCCAACGCACGATTAATTGCTTTGATGTTTTCGGAAGAAATTTCTTTTTTCGCATTGAGTAAAGTTCCGTCCAAATCGGTTGCCAATAGTTGATATTCCATCGTCCGCCTCCTGTCTCTTTTTTCTATACCTTATTTTACCACGATTTTTTTCGTGTTACAATCAAATTTCACCGCACATTTCTGCAAAATATAAGAAAAGCCGTGTGAACACACACGAATGTGCATTCACACGGCCAAAACAGTTTTATAAAAGTTTTACAAGATGCATAAAATACTTGTGTTTTGTTTCGTGTTGTTCCAGCAAAAATTGTTTTTGTTCACATCTTGCAGACTTGTAAAACTGTTGTTCTCGACGGTGCCCGCACGCGGCGCAGCACCTTTAGGAAATAGATAAATAGAATAGAGTTGACAAATACAATCGTTCGGCTCTTACAGATTTGCTTCCATAAATGCCTTCAGTGCAGCAGCAGCTTCTTCTTCCTGTGCACCCTCTACGCTAATTGCGATGGTGTCGCCGCCCTTGATGCCAAGGCCCATCAGACCAAACATCTTGCGAGCGTCTGCCGACTTACCGTTCTTCTCAACGGTGGTAACGCAGTCATACTTCTTTGCCTCTTTGACGAACATGCCTGCCGGACGTGCGTGGAAGCCCTCCGGATCTGTTACGGTGTACTCAAAACGCAGCATAATAAAAATCTCCTTTCAACACATAAGTTGCATAATAAAAATAAAGCGTTTTTTGCTTATTCAGCCTTTGTTTTTTTCAGTGCCGACAGAATTACGCCGCCGACAATCGAACCGATGACCAGAGCAACAACGTACATCAGCGGATGTCCCACGGTCGGGAATACGAAGATGCCGCCATGCGGTGCCTGCAAGGTGCAGCCAAACGCCATAGACAAACCGCCTGCAATGGCAGAACCAATGATACAAGACGGAAGCACACGTCCCGGATCTGCTGCCGCATACGGGATTGCGCCCTCAGAAATGAAGCACAAGCCCATAACGTAATTGACAAAACCGTTGTTGCGCTCTTCTGTCGTCCACTTCTTCGGGAAGAAGGTGCAGGACAATGCGATAGCAATCGGAGGAACCATGCCGCCAATCATAACCGCTGCCATGACATCAAACTGTCCCATGGACAGAGCAGCTGTACCAAATACATACGCTGCCTTGTTGATCGGGCCGCCCATGTCCACACTCATCATGCCGCCGAGTACGCAGCCGAGCAGGATTTTAGACGAACCGCCCATCGAATTCAAAATCCAAGAAATACCGGTATTGATAGCACCCATCAACGGATTGATGGCACACATGAGAATACCGATTAAGAGAATGCCGCCGAGCGGATAAATCAGCATCGGACGGATACCATCCATCGCCTTTGGCATCTTCTCTGTTATCTTTTCCAAGAATCGTACCAAATAACCGGCTGCAAAGCCCGCGAGCAATGCCGCCAAGAAACCGCCGGATACGCCGGTCGTCTCTCCATTCATTAAGCCG
>NZ_JBNMHC010000346.1:0-2387 GCF_050872565.1 Butyricicoccus sp.
CATAGCGATCTTGAAGCCCTGGCCTTCTCTGCCCAGCAGACGATCTGCCGGAAGAACCATGTCCTCGAATACCAGCTCAGCAGTCTGGGAGCCGCGGATACCCATCTTATGCTCGATCTTGCCGATGGAGAATCCCGGATCATCCTTATCAACGATAAATGCAGAAATACCATGATTTCTTGCAGCCTTATCGGTCATAGCGAAAATTACATAGGTGTCAGCAATGCCGCCGCCGGTGATAAATACCTTGGAGCCATTGATGACATAAGAGCCGTCTTCCTGCTTTACAGCAACAGTCTGCTGTGCTGCGGAGTCAGTGCCGGCATTCGGCTCGGTCAGGCCGAACGCACCGGTCTTGTGACCGTCGATCAGCGGACGCAGCCACTTCTCCTTCTGCTCAGCGGTGCCGTACTTGAAGATCGGCCAAGCGCCCAGCGTTGCGTGAGAAGAAATGATACAGCCGGTAGTGCCGCAGAAGCGGGATGCTTCCTCAATTGCGATAGAGTAGCAGATGGTGTCGCCGCCGGAGCCGCCCAGCTCCTTCGGGAACTGAATGCCCATCAGGCCGTACTTACGCATCTTTTCTACTGTTTCAAACGGATAACGCTCTTCAGCGTCGATCTCAGCAGCAATCGGCTCTACTTCGTTCACTGCGAACTCACGGCACATCTTCTGAACCAGTGCCTGCTCTTTTGTAAGCCTAAAATCCATACCAGTAAACCTCCCAAAAAAAATGAATTCCATGTGAAATCTGCAAACGCACATTTTGCTGATCTGGCTTTCGGCTAAAAGTACGGTGCACCTTCAGGAATGCGGGTTAATCTATGTACATGCGCACATGCACACGCTTATATTATAGCGATTCCGAAATCTTTGTCAAGAAATTCACGCACTTTTTTTGAACACTTTTTATAATTTACCAAGAATTTACCCAGTTTTTTTCACACGTTTTGCACGCACTTTTTACAACGCTATAATATTTATAGAAAATATACACTTTGTGTTCAAATGAAATTTTTAACGAAGGGGAAAAGAACCGCTAAGACGAAAAAGAGAGCAGCCCCAAATGGAACTGCTCTCCTGCTTTCTCATTCTTACAGCTGCTCGCACTGCTGCATCCACAGCGCGCTGACGGCATCCGACGGCATTCTCCAGTCGCCGCGCGGGGACAGCGTGACCGTACCGACCTTCGGGCCGTCCGGCAGGCAGGAACGCTTGAACTGCTGGATAAAGAACCGGCGAACAAACGTCGTCAGCCACTTCTTGATGGTCTCATCATCATAGACGCCGGCAAACGCATGTTTTGCCAGACGATAGATCTTCTTCGGCTCCATGCCAAAGCGCAGCAGATAATACAGATAGAAATCATGCAGCTCATACGGGCCGACAAGTTCCTCGGTTTTCTGCGAAATTTCTCCGTCCTTCGGCGGCAGCAGCTCCGGAGATACCGGCGTTGCGAGAACATCGCGCAGCACGCGGCCGGTCTCACCGCCCGCCCGCTCTGCTTCATATGCAGTCAGATAGCGAACCAAGGTCTTCGGAATCGAGCCGTTGACGCCGTACATTGACATGTGGTCGCCGTTATATGTTGCCCAGCCTAATGCCAGCTCGGACAAATCGCCGGTACCGATGACCATACCGCCGGTCTTGTTGGCAAGATCCATGAGAACCTGTGTGCGCTCGCGCGCCTGACCGTTTTCAAACGTTACCGAATGATCTTCCATGTCATGACCAATATCAATAAAGTGCTGGGTGACCGATGCGCCGATTTCAATGGTCTTGCAGGTCGTGCCATAGGCTGCCGCCAGCGTCAGCGCATTATTCTTGGTGCGGCTGGTCGTGCCAAAGCACGGCATGGTCACGGCGATAATGTCCTTTCTGTCGCGTCCCAGCATATCAAACGCATGAACGGTAACAACCAGTGCCAGTGCGGAATCCAAACCGCCGGACAGACCGACAACCGCCGTCTTTGCATGAGCATGGCGGACACGCGTTGCCAAACCGGTTGCCTGCAGCGTCAGAATCTCTTCACAGCGTTCTGCCAGATCGTCCTTATTGGACGGGACAAACGGCGTCTGAGCAATCGTTCGGGTCAGCGTGGTCTCCCGCAGCTGCATATCAAACGGAATCTCTGCGTAATCAAACACATCTTCTGTGTGGAAGGTATTCTGACGGCGGCGCTCGTAATCCATGCGCTTGACATCAATTTCCGAGATCGTCAAGCCGGTTTCAAATCGCTTGGACTGTGCGAGAATCGAGCCGTTTTCTGCAATGATATTGTGTGCGGCAAAGACCAGATCCGTTGAGGACTCGCCCTGACCGGCATCACAGTAGATATAGCCGCACTGTCCGCGTCCCGACTGCATCCGCACCAAATCGCGGCGATA
>NZ_JBNMHC010000347.1:0-2385 GCF_050872565.1 Butyricicoccus sp.
CTTCTCAGCAGCATGAAACTGGATGATGACACCGTGCACGAGCGCAGCTATTCCGGCAGTCAGGTCACTTTGGCAAAAGATGCCGGACGTTATTTGGCACAGCATATGGATCGCCGTGTGACCATTGATGAGCTGGCAGAACAGTTTTATGTGTCTCCTACGCAGTTAAAAAACAGTTTTAAGGGTGTTTATGGCGTTTCTATCTATGCGTACACGCGCTCGCAAAAAATGCAGGCTGCTGCCTGTGCACTCCGCCAGAGTGATGACACTGTTATGCAGATTGCCGGACGATACGGCTATGAAAATCCGAGCAAATTCGCAAAGGCCTTTAAGGACGTTCTTGGCGTCACGCCAAATGAGTATCGAAATACAAATGGACAAAATGTCTGTTTGGAGCATGGTTCGCTCTAAATGGAGTGGAGAAACATATGAAATTACCGTAAACTAACATTGTCAAACGAAAACAAACGCCTGCGGGCGTTGTTTTTTGAACGACGGGTTAGCAAACACTAATTTGATAAGAGGTGAAAGCATGAGTGTAGTAATTGTTGGCGGCAATGACTGTATGGTACGCCGCTATAAAGATCTTTGCAAACAATATGACTGTCAGGCAAAAGTCTTCACACAGATGAAAGACGGCCTGAAAAACAAGATCGGCTGCCCCGATCTGCTGGTGCTGTTCACCAGCACCATGTCCCATAAGATGCTGCGATATGCATTGAATGAAACCAAGGGACAGGACAACATGATTGTCGCACGTTCTCATTCGAGCTCTATGTCTGCTCTGCGCAATATTTTGGAAGAGCACGCTTCCTGAGAACGTTTCTGCGCGATAAATACATTGATTTTTTTCAAGAAAGGTTGGTAATCAACATGGCAAAGGTAGCAGTAGTATATTGGAGCGGTTCCGGCAACACAGAGGCAATGGCAAATGCAGTCGTAGAGGGCGCAAAGGAGAAGGGCGCAGACGTATCTCTGTTCTTCTGCAGCGACTTTAACGAGGGTATGGTAGGCGATTACGATGCTATCGCATTTGGCTGCCCGGCAATGGGTGCAGAAGTTCTGGAAGAATCCGAATTTGAGCCGATGTTCACCGCTTGCGGCTCGAAGCTCGGCGGCAAGAACATTGCTCTGTTTGGCTCCTATGGCTGGGGCACTGGCGAGTGGATGCATTCTTGGGAAGACCAGTGCGCAGATTTCGGCGCAGTGCTGGTAACCGACAGCGTGATCTGCAACGAAGCACCGAACGATGACGGCATTGCAGCTTGCAAGGCTCTGGGCGCAGCTCTGGCATAAGGTTTCATCGAACGCGGCTTGGATACCCATAGACATCTTCCACCAAGATATGTCGCAAGTCTAACATCAGATAAATCCAACATACAATTCCTTAACAGCATACATGAAAAGCGGAGCCGACATGGATTTTTCCATGTCGGCTTTGTTTTTGACGCGAAATCCGTATATATTGGCTCCGTTATGCATACAGTATCGGAGTTCCATGTTTGCGGAAAAGGAGGAATGGCAGATGTGTGGAATCGCGGGAATGATAGGCGAGATTCCTTCACGGCAGGTTTTGGAGCGGATGCAGCATACCATGCGCCGCCGCGGTCCGGATCAAGAGGGGATTTGGATAGACAGAACGACCGCGTTGCTGCATGACCGTCTCGCTGTTATCGATATAGAAGGCGGAAAGCAGCCGATGCGGCGAGATTATGCCGTCATGGTATATAATGGAGAACTGTACAATACCGCAGAGGTGCGGACAGAGCTGGCAAAGCTGGGATATGCGTTTGAAACGCATTCGGATACAGAGGTTGTCTTGACGGCGTACTTGGCATGGGGAGAAGCCTGTCTTGACCATTTCAATGGAATTTATGCCTTTGCTGTCTGGAATATGCTGGAGCAAGAGCTGTTTTTTGCACGAGATCGCATCGGCGTGAAACCGTTATTTTTTACGGAGAGACCGAATGTCTTTATCTTTGCTTCAGAGATCAAGACATTACTGGCACATCCAGAGGTTCACGCAGAAATTGACCAAAACGGCATTTCAGAATTAATCTTGTTAGGACCTGGCAGAACGCCGGGCTGCGGCGTTCTGCGCGGCATTTGTGAAATTCCCGCTGGCTGGTGCGGCACGTATTCACAGAAGCGGGGAGTAACGCTCAAGCAGTATTGGCGATTAGAGGATCGAGAACATACAGATTCAGAGCCGGAAACAATAGAAAAAGTGCGTGCGTTGGTCATAGATGCCATACAGCGGCAATTGGTATCGGATGTCCCTCTGTGCACGTTTTTGTCCGGTGGTTTGGATTCCAGCATTATTTCCGCTGTAGCCGCGCGGCAATACGCGCGGGAAGGGCGGCAGTTGGATACCGTGTCGGTCAC
>NZ_JBNMHC010000348.1:0-2355 GCF_050872565.1 Butyricicoccus sp.
CTGGATAAGGCAAAGGGTATCATTGACAGCATGATTTCTGCCAATTCGCCGGAAGTAGATACGATCAGCGGCGCGACCTTCTCCTCGACGGGTATTAAAACAGCAGTAGAACAGGCATTGGAGGACGCAGCATAATGGAAACGCAAACATCACAAAAAACGGCTGCAAAGAAAAAGCCAGTCAATCCGATGCAGCGCGTCAAGCTGCGCCGCCGTGTGCGCGCCGTGATTCAGCTGATTTTCTTCCTGCTGGCACCGTCTGTATACACATCCTGCTTTTCCGGTATCAAGGAAATGGCAACGGCAATTGGTGCAAAAGATCCGATTTCCTATAGCTCTTTCTTTACGACACTGATTGTGCTATGCATGTATACGATTATTTTCGGCAGATTTTTCTGCGGATACGCCTGCGCGTTTGGCGCGTTTGGTGATGCCGTGTATGAGCTGTCGCAGTTCATTCAGAAAAAAGCCAAGAAGAAGCTGCCAAAGATTCCAGATCATCTGACCGGCTATTTGCAGAAAATCAAGTATTTGATTTTGCTCGCTATCATCATTTTGTGTGCGGCGGGCGTCTATGATAAGCTGCCGGGATGGAGCCCGTGGGATGTGTTCTCGATGCTCACAGCACCGCGTGCGATTCCGGCGGGATATGTGATTGCTATCGTCCTTCTGCTCGCTATTATTGTTGGCATGGCACTGAAAGAACGCTTTTTCTGCCAGTTCCTGTGCCCGATGGGCGCGATTTTCGCACTGCTTCCGGTTGTTGGACGGTATACGCGCAATCGCCCGAACTGCATCAATCGCTGTTCGGCGTGCTCAAAGAATTGTCCGGTTTCCGTGGAGACCGATGAGGATAATATTCGCATGGGCGAGTGTATCTCCTGCGGCAAGTGCAGCGATGTGTGCCCGCGCCGCAACATCAGCTATGCCAATGGCCGCGTACAGGACGGCAATGCGCCGATTCCGGTTGTAGTCAAAGCAGTGATTTTGTTCGCTGTTTGTCTGGCACTCGGCTTGATTCGCAGTTTCTTCTAAATCATCAAAAAAAGCTCCCATTGGGAGCTTTTTTCGCGTTATGATTGTTTTTTCGGTATCAAACAGTTGAGAATACCGGATTCCTGTACGAATTTGTCATTTGCAGTGATATATCCCTTGATGTTCGGACGGAAGCCGGAATGGGTGAGCTGATCTTCATACCGCCAAATTGTGGCGAGTGGAATTTGAATTTGCTCAGAAGGATTGTTGCTGTCGTACTGGAAGAATACATTTTCATTGTCTGCGTTGTCAAACAGCAGGTGTGTGATGTGCTTTTCCGGGAACTGGCGGGAGAGCTGTGCGGTCACAAGGTATCGTACCATTTCAAGAGTCAAATCATCTAAACCGCATTCTAAGATGCGGATGCGCTCGAAGAAACCGAGGAGTGTGTGTTCCAGACGCAGCTTGTAGTCGGGAACGAATGGCGTGGCCGCAGGCTCTTTGTCGCTGGGCTGAAAGGAAACGAGAAATTTCTTTTCGTCATTGCTGTAAATACAGGTGTAGGCAGCAAGAACACGCGTGCCGCAGTGCGGACAGGTTTGCAGGAACATAGAACCGTTCATGATTTTTTCGCGGAGTTCCGGCTGCTTTTGCGCATGGATAACGTTCCATTGCTCCATTTCAAAGGGAGTGCCGCAATCAGGACAGGTGATGGATACGGTATTTGGCTTGGACATGGGAAATCCCTCCTGTACACGGGAATTAAGATGGTTCTAGTATACCACAAAATATCGTGCGTTGGGTAAAAGTATGGTATAATTTGAACAAAAACAACGAGGAGGCTATCTATGAATACCTTGAGCTTGGTACATGCACATTTACAATCGTGGATTCATCCGGGCGATTTTGTCATTGACGCGACGGCGGGCAACGGAAAGGACACGGAGTTTTTATGCGGGCTGGTCGGACGGAAAGGCAAAGTTCTTGCGTTTGACATTCAGGAGCAAGCGGTAGCGAACACCAGACAACGATTGCAGGAGCATGGCTGGTCGGATGTCGGAGAAGTGGTGCTCGACAGTCATGCCAATATGGGCAAGTATGCACAAGAAAACAGCGTTGACTGCATTGTATTTAATCTCGGCTGGCTGCCGGGCGGCGATCATACCATCTTTACGCACGCGGACAGCACGATTGCGGCAATTGAAGCTGGTCTCAAGCTGCTGCGCAAAGATGGCGTGATGTGCGTGAGCATTTATTACGGCGGAGCAAGCGGCTATGAGGAGCGGGATGCCCTGCTGGAATACGTCAAGACGATAGATCCGGCACAGTATACGGTTCTCGTCACGCAGTTTGCCAATCGGGCGGGCGATCCGCCGATTCC